>DATLNZ010000059.1 GCA_035536535.1 Actinomycetota bacterium
CCGCTGCACATGGTGCCGCACATCCGCAACATCCTCGGCGGGTTCCTGTTCTCCGGCGACGATGTCGACAAACCGGTGCGCGTGCTGTCGGGTGGTGAGCGCACCCGGCTGGCGGTCGCGCGGATGCTCCTGCGCCCGTCCAACACGCTGCTGCTCGACGAGCCGACGAACCACCTCGATCTGGACTCCAAGGACGTCCTCCTCGACGCGCTCGAAGACTTCGGGGGGACGCTCATCTTCGTGTCGCACGATCGCTATTTCGTCGACAAGCTGGCGACGAAGGTCGTCGACATCGGACACGGCCAGGCGCTCCTCTATCCGGGCACCTACGAGGAGTTCCTGTGGAGCCGGAAGGGGCAGGCTGCCCCCGCTGCACCCCCGCCGTCCCGTCCGGCGCCGGCGCGGCCCCCGGTCGCCAAAGGACGTCCGCCAACGTCCCCCGCACGCGTCGCCGAAGCCGCCGCCCGGCCGGCCGGCAAGGTCGAGGCGCAGGTCACCTACGAGGAGCGGAAGCGGCAGGAGTCGCACGCCCGGCGGGACCGTAAGGAAGCCGAAGGCCGGCGCCGCCGGGTCGAAGAGCTGGAGGCGCGCATCGCTGACCGGGAGCGCGCCATCAAGGAGCTCGAAGCATCCATGTCAGCCCCCGGTTTCTACGACGATCACACCGCCGCCAAACCCATCATCGACCGGCATCAGGCCCTCATGTGGGAGGTGGGCGATCTGATGAACCAGTGGGAGGCGCTGCATACAGAATCGTAAGTCGATCTCAAAATCGTCCACAGCCCGGCCGCGCGCGAATACACTTTTCGCAAATTCCCAAGGAAATCCCCCCTCCCTCCGCGGACGAGCCGGGCACACCCTTTGCCCCCGTGCTGTCCGCTCGCTACCTGCCCGTCGTGTGTCCGGGTAGGGCAGCCGTGTGCAATTTTGGTCCCTAAGTTGATGATGGAAAAGAGCTTGGCCGCACCGGTCGAGGCAATTACACTATTGCCGTTCGAAGCCGCCGCCGGCTTCAGCCTGAGCCGACTCATGCCTGACCGGAAGCCGCGCGGTATCTCGCGCCGACCTGCGCCTGTGTCGAGACCCCGCACCGCCCGGGCTGGCGCCAAGGGCCGGCGTGCGTCCGGCGGTCCCGACGACCTCATCCCGACCGACAGCTTCTACCGCGACCTCGTCTGGAACCTGCGCAACGGCGTTCTCGCCATCACCCGCG
Organism: Actinomycetota bacterium; assembly: GCA_035536535.1. Taxonomy (NCBI): domain Bacteria; kingdom Bacillati; phylum Actinomycetota; species Actinomycetota bacterium. The sequence continues at coordinate 1,214 of DATLNZ010000059.1, forward strand.
ATGGCCGGATCGCGGTGATGAATCAGGTCGCCTACCGGATCCTCGGTCTGACGCCCAAGCCCTCGGACATCGGCGCTCCGTTCCCCGCTGTCTTGCGCGAACGGCCGGACGTCTGCCGCATCGTCGCCGGCGCGTTCGACCTCTCGCACCTGCCCAACCGCGCGGAGCTGCGGCTGAAGAGCACCGGCAAGGTGATCGGCTACACGCTGTCGCAGGTCCGCGACCGACGGGGCCGGATTACCGGCGCAACGCTCTTCTTCAAGGACCTCACGCGCGTCGAGCAGCTCGAAGAGCGCGAGCGGCTTCGCGACCGTCTGGCGGCGCTCGGCGAGATGGCCGCCGCCATCGCACACGAAGTGAAGAACCCGCTCGCCGGCATCGAGGTGATGGCGGGGATCCTGAAGCGACAGCTGGCGGAGTCCCCGGACGCGCAGGCGATCCTCGGCGACATCATCAAGGAAGCGAAGATGGCGAACGCCATCGTCCTCGAGATCCTCGACTTCGTGCGCCCCATCCGGCTGCAGGTCGAGCGCATCATCCTCGCGGACGCCGTGCGCGACGCCATTTCGATGGCGGAGAGCCACGTACCGCGCGGCGAGGTCGCCGTCGAGGTGGCCCTTGCACCGGATCTTCCGACGATCCACGGCGACCCGCACCAGTTGCGGCAGCTGTTCACGAACCTGATGACGAACGCGTTCGAGGCGCTCGGAGGGCGCGGCACCGTCCGCATCCTGGCGTGCCAGCTCGCCGAGGACCCGTCGGTCATCGAGCCGCAGGCCGGGCCGAGCCTCCTGATCGAGGTGACCGACGACGGGCCTGGGGTCGCGGCCGATGTGATGGATCGGATCTTCAGCCCGTTTTTCACGACGAAGCCGCAGGGGTCGGGTCTCGGGCTGGCAATCGTCCGAAAGATCGTCGACGCGCACGACGGACGGATCGATGTCAGCACGCCGCTGGCGGGTGGTACCCGTTTCCGCGTCACGCTCCCGGTGAAGAGTGGTCAGGGGTTGTTTGGATAGTGCCAGTAGCCAGTCGCCAGTCCCCAGAGCATTGAACTCTGGTGACTGAGAACTGGCGACCGGCAACCGACATAGAGAGGCAGAAAAAATGGGCCGTATCCTGGTCGCAGATGATCACGATTCCCTCCGCCGCGGCATCGTGCGCGCGTTGTCAGACGCGCGCCACGAGGTCGACGAGGCGCCGAACGGGAACGTCGCCATAGAGAAGCTCCACGAGGGTCAGTACGA
>DATLNZ010000060.1 GCA_035536535.1 Actinomycetota bacterium
TTGGCCAAGCCCGCACGAACAAAGAAGAACGCAGCCTCCAAGCCCTCGCCCGCGGTAAAGAAGTCCACGGCGAAGGCGGCCGTAAAGGCCGCGGCCAAGCCCGCAAAAGCCTCCAAACCGGCCGCCCCCACGAGGGCCGGCAAGGCGACGCCCGCGCAGTCCAGGGCCAAGACTCCCGCCCGGAGCAGGGAGCAGCCCGTGGCCGCGCCGAAAAAGGCGCGCGAAGCCGCGGGGGCAAAGCCCGTGGTCCGGGCCGTGAAGGATGCCGCACCCAAAGCAAAGGCAAAGGCCAAGGCACCGGCCAAGCCCGCGAAGGCCGCCGCCAAGCCCGAGCGCGCCCTGAAGGCCGCTCCGGCGCCCAAGGAGCAGGCAGCCGGCAAGCCTTCGTCGAAAAAGGGCGGCGCAAAGCTGACGGTCGCTCCGCCTCTGAAGGAGACCACAGGGACCGCCAAGCCGGCGGCGCCGGACGGCGTGCCCGCCGTGCTGACGGCGGTCAAGCCCCCCAAGGCCGCGGCCAAGTCGCCCGGCCGGCGCGGAGCCGACCGCGACAACGTCTTCGAGCAGGGCGAGGCCGACCTCGTCCGCATGTACCTGCGGGAGATCGGCCAGTACCCGCTGCTGACCGACAAGCAGGAGGTCGAGCTCGCGCAGGCGATCGAGCGGGGCGAAAAGGCCATCCGCCGCATCGAAAAGGAAGGACACAAGCTCACCTCCCGCACTCAGGAGCGCCTGGACCACGATCGCGAAGGGGGCCGCGCCGCCCGTCGGCGGTTCATCCAGTCGAACCTGCGACTGGTGGTCTCGATCGCGCGCCGCTACCAGGGCATGGGCCTGCCGCTTCTGGACCTCATCCAGGAGGGCAACCTCGGCCTCATGCGCGCCGTCGAGAAGTTCGACTGGCGCAAGGGCTTCAAGTTCTCGACCTACGCCACGTGGTGGATCCGCCAGGCGATCACGCGCGCCATCGCCGACACCGCCCGGACGATCCGAATCCCGGTCCACATGGTGGAGGCCGTCCAGAAGGTGCGAAAGATCCAGGAGGAGCTGCTGGACAAGCTCGGCCGGGAGCCGACCGTGGAGGAGATCGCCGAGGAAGCGGCCTTCACCCCGGACAAGGTCCACGAAATCTTCCGGATCATGCCGGAGCCTGTGTCCCTCGAGACGCCCGTGGGCGAAGACGAGGAGACCGAGCTGCTGCACTTCATCGAGGACGTGTCCGCGGAGGCCCCCAGCGAGACGGCTCTGCAGTCGATGCTGCAGGAGGACCTGCGCTCGGTGCTGGACACGCTTTCGGACCGCGAGCGCCGCGTGCTGGAACTGCGCTTCGGACTCGCCGACGGACGTCCCCGGACCCTTGAGGAGATCGGCAAGGAGTTCAACCTCACCCGGGAGCGGATCCGCCAAATCGAGGCGAAGGCGCTGGCGAAGCTGCGTCACCCGAGCGCCCCGGCCAAGCTCAAGGAATACGCCTAGAACTGCAGGAGCGGCGGCAGCACCGCGCTGCCGCCGCTCCCAACGCCCGCTAGGACACCTTCACCGTCCCCGTCATCGCCGGGTGGATGAGGCAGATGTAGTTGTAGGTCCCCGCCTTGGTGAAGGTCACGCTGTAGCTGAAGATGTTCGGCGGGAAGCTCAGGAACAGCCCCGACGACTTCGTCTCCTCGCCGTCGAAGGCTCCCGCGTCGACGTTCTTTGCGGGCGGAAGCTGCTCCGACCCGCCCGGCGGCGTTGGCATGTCGTGCTGCCCGTGGTCGCCGGCCTGGGCCGCCTGAACTTCTCTGGGCTGGCCGGGACCTGCCGCGGGGGCGAACTGTGCGGCTTCGACGTGGAAGCCCCCGTCATCGCCCTTGTCCAGGAAGAACCCCTTGAACTTGGAGTTGAAGGTGATCGTGTGGGGGCCGATGATCGTCCACGTCACCTTCTGTCCGGCCTTCGTCTCAATGGTCTTGGGCAAAAACTCCAGGGCCTGGGCGGTCCCGCCGCTTGCCACGCCGAACCCAGCCACATTCCCTAGCGGTCCCTTGCCGGTGCGGGCCTGCTTGTACGGCTCGAGCAGGGGCGCGTAGGCCTTGTCCAGCTCCTCCTTGGCCTTTCGGTCAACATCTTCCTGGGAGGGGATCTCGGCGTCCTTCGCGACGACGTTGATCTCGCCGGTCATGGCCTCGACATGCAGGTTGCAGTAGTACCGGTAGGCCCCGGGAGCGATGTCGTCGGCCAGCTGCATCCGAAACTCCTCCTGGTCGCGATTGAGGAACCCGCTGTTGTAGTAGGCCTGCTTGCCGTTAAAGGCCGGCTGTTCGGTCTCCGGACACGCCTTGGAGGCGTCGGCCGGCAGAGCCCCGGACTCGATATAGCACGGGTTGACCGCAATCTGGTTGGCGTCACCGGGACCCTCGGGGAGCATCACCGGGAACGCCTTGAACTTCTTCTCCAGGTCCGGGGAAGCCTCCTGGCCGGCCGGCGCCTTCGCCGCTTCATCGAGCACCGGCTGCACGAGCGTGCCCAGAGTCACGGTGTGCGGCTCCCCGTTGAAGTTGTTCTTAAAGCGGACCGTGTCCCCCTGGCGGACCGTCACCTGCTTGGGGAAGTAGGCCAGGACGCTTCCCCGGAACTCCTTCGTCGAGCCGTCCACCAGGACCGTCCTGGTCTCGGCCCCCGCGCCCTGCTCCTCGTCGGCCTGCTCGCCTTCCGGCGACTGACACGCGCTCGCGCCGAGGGCGAGCACGAGCGCGACGTTCACCAGCTTCCTCATCGGTCTCCTTTCCCATGCGGGCGGGACAACCGCTGCATCATCAGGGCCACCCCGGGCCCGGCGCAAGCCCCTCATCCGGCCCGCCGGAGTACACGCAGGGCGTTGGAGCCCAGGATCTTCACGCAGTCCTCGGCGGGGATCCCCCTGCGCAGCATCGCGTCGGTCAGCAGCATCAGGTCCGCCGCGCCCCTGCGCATCTCGCGGGGGATGGTGATCGAGCCGTCGAAGTCGGTCCCGATCGAGACGTGGTCCGGACCCACGACGGCCGCCGCGGCCTCAACGTGGTCCACGACGTCCTCGACGCTGCCGGACAACGAGCCCCGCAGGAACGCGGGGAAGAAGATGATCCCGATGACGCCGTCTCGCTCGGCGATCGCCATCGCCTGCTCGTCGGAGACGTTGCGCCACAGCGGGTGCGCTCCGGCGATCCCCGTGTGCGAGACCATCACCGGCCCGTCGTGGATCTCCAGCGCCTCGTCGAAGCCGCGCCGGTTCATGTGGGCGAGGTCCAGCACGAGACCGTTGGAGCCCACCGCCTCCACCAGCGCGCGTCCGTACCTGGTGAGCGGCTTCGAGGCCCCGCTGGGCGACGACGACGGCGTGCAGGCGACGTTCGGCAGAAGGTGCGCCGGTCCGACCATCCTCAGGCCGAGTGACCTCCAGACCGGCAGGACGGACAGGTCGAATCCCACGAGGTGCGCTCCCTCGATGGCGAACACGGCCCGAAGCTCGCCCTGCGACTTGGCCTGCAGCGGGTCCTCGTCTGTCCCCAGGACACGGGTGCGGCCGTCGCGCGCCATGGCCGCGTGGGCGGCCAGCATCATCTGCTCCGCCACCCCCGGCCCGTCAACAGCGTTGACCACGGGAGCCGGGATGCCCAGGGTCACCACGGCTACCCCTCCTTCGCGCAGCCGGGGAAAGTCGGTATGCCCCATGCCCGGAGACGACGGCAGGGGGTTGCCGCGGTGGCGACGGGACAGGTCCGCGCGCAGCCAGCGCCACTGAAGGATCGCGTCGCAGTGAAGGTCCACGACCGGCGCCGCCGCATGGACCTCGGCCGCCTCCCTGGACACACCCGGGGGGCCGGGCGTGCCGGAGTGGACCTCAGTCCCCGGTCGCCTCGCCGCGCCACCCACGGCCCAGAGTGTGACGCGCGGTTAGGCTGAACCGCATGTCCGACGACCTGGCGCAGCTCGTCCGCGAGCACGTGGACCCCGACGAGGTGGTGGAGATCTGCCGCGACCTCGTCCGGGCTCAAAGCGAAAACCCGCCGGGCGACGAGCGCGAGGTCGCCGCCGCCGCCGAGTCGTGGCTTGACCGGCTCGGCCTGCCGCACGAGCGGGTGGAGCCGGAGCCGGGGCGCGTAAACGTCCTCAGCCGGTGGGGCGACGGCGACGGTCCGGTGCTGGCGTTCAACGGCCACTACGACGTCGTCCCCGCGACCGATGCCGACCGCTGGCCGCATCCACCGTTCTCGGGCGCCATCCAGGAGGGAAAGCTTTACGGACGCGGCTCCAGCGACATGAAGGCCGGCATTGCGGCATGCCTCGCCTCGGTTTCCGCTCTCAAGCGGGCGGGCGTCACCCCCCGCGGCAAGCTGCTGATCCACCTGGTTGCCGACGAGGAGGCGCTCGGCGTCCACGGCACGAAGTACCTGGTGGACGAAGGCCTGTGCGACGGGATCGACGAGTGCGTGGTCGGCGAGCCAACTTCGCTTCACCTGGTGACGTCCGAGCGCGGTGCGCTGTGGCTGCGGATCCGCACGCAAGGGGTTTCCGCCCACGGCTCGACCCCCCAGCTGGGCGTGAACGCGATCGGGCACATGGCGCGCGTCGTGCAGGCGGTGTCGCAGATGAGGTTCCGCAAGCTGCATCCCGTCCTCGGTGCCCCGACGGTCAACGTCGGGACGATCGCCGGCGGCGCGAAGGTCAACTCCGTCGCCGACAGCTGCGTCATCGAGATCGACCGCCGCACGCTGCCCGGCGAGGAGCTTGAGGAGGTCGTCGCAGAGTTTGAGTCCGCACTGGACCCGCTCAGGCAGGCCGACCCCGAGCTGCGGGCCAGCGTCGAGGTCCACAACTGGGCCGAGGCCTGCGAGACCCCGGACGGCACGTCCATGGTCGGGCTGCTCGCGCAGGCAAGGGACGCCTTTGGCGCCGAGGGGGCCGAGCTCGGCTATTCCGGCGCGACCGACGCCAGGTTCCTGATCAACCAGGCGAAGATCCCGACGGTCATCTTCGGGCCGGGCGACATCATGCTGGCGCACACAACCGGCGAGCACGTAAAGCTGGACGAGCTCGCTATGGGCGCCCGTGTGTACGCGCACGCCTTCGCCCGATTCCTGGGGGTGTCATGACTCGCGGCCGCGAGGCTCGCCTGCAAGTAGCCGCGGCGGCGCTGGTTGTCCTGGTCGCCGGCGGCGTGGCCGGGTGCTCCGACCGGCGGGGACGCAGTCGTGAGGACGCCAAGTCGTCGTCCACGGCGGCCGCCGGAGCAACGGAACTTCCGCTGGGAGGCGGGGCCTCCCCGGACGGAGCCGGTGCCGCTGGGGACGGGTCCGGTCCGGGATCCGGCGGCGGCGCCCAGCCGGGGGCCACCGCACAGCCCGGAGGCGCGGGAGGCGGCGCCGCAGGAGGCGGGACCTCGGGAGGCACCGGCGGTGAGCCGGTCCCGGGAGCCGCACCCGGCGACCCGCGTTCGCAGCCGGTCTCCAACTGCACCGACCGCACGTCGCAACGGGCGGCCGAGCTCGTGCTGCTGGACAAGCGCTACGAGCCCACGTGCGTCAAGGTCCACATCAAGCAGCCGCTGGCCGTGGCCAACAAGGGACGGCTCACCCACAACATCTCGATACAGGGCGCCATGGACGTGGACATCGACGCCGGACAGGAGACAGTGACCGACCCGGTCGAGGCTTTCGTCCCGAAGGGGACATACACGTTCCAGTGCAAGTTCCACCGCATCGATGGGATGCAGGGCCAGCTCCAGGTGGTGGATTGATCCGAGCGACGAGGCTGTCCGCGGCCGTCGCACTGGTGCTGTCGCTGCAGCCCCCGCCGGCGTCGGCGGCCCCCGGGATCGTGCTGGGCTGGACCACCGCGTCGACGTCCAGCGCACGCACGCTTGCTTCAAGCGCCCCGGGTCTGAACACGCTCTCCCCCACCTGGTGGCACCTGAAATCGGACGGGACCGTCTCCGGGACCGGCGACCGTGCGTTGTCCGACTGGGCGCACTCGCGCGGGATGAAGGTGTGGCCTCTGTTCGGCAACGGCACCAACCCCGACGCGTCGCACCGCGCCATTACCGACGAGGGCATCCGCGGGCGGATGATCGCGCGCGTCGGTGAGCTGGCGACGGCCGCCGGAGCCGACGGCGTCAACATCGACTGGGAGAACCTCCACACCGCAGACAGGGACGCTTTTGCCGCCTTCGTCCGGGAGGCCTCAGCCGCCTGGCGCTCGCGGGGGCTGACCGTGTCGGTGGACGTCACGCCGCTGTCCGACACGTGGGAGATGGGCAACTGGACGGCCGCCTACGACCGCGCCGCTCTGGGCGAAGCGGTCGACTACGTCGTGCTCATGGCCTACGACCAGCACAACCGCTTGAAGCCCAACGGTCCCACCGCCGCGCTTCCGTGGGTGGAGGACTCGGTCCGCTACCTGCTCCGAAGCGTCCCGGCCCCCAAGGTGATCCTCGGCGTCCCCTTCTACTCGCGCGACTGGACCGACTCGGCCCCCCCGGAGGTCGTGTTCATGAAGAACGCCCCCGAGCGCCTGCGTTCGCGCGGGGCGACATCCACATGGGACGCGCAGCTGGGACTGACCTATGCGACGTACGTCCGCAACGGGGCCGAGCACAGGATCTGGGTGGAGGACGAGCGGTCGCTCGCACTGAAGGCGGCCCTGGTGGACAAGTACTCCCTGGCCGGCCTGGCTGCATGGAGGCTGGGGTTCGAGACCCCGTCGGCCTGGCGGGCGGTCACGGGCGCGGCACCCCCATCAAGGCCGGCGGCGCAGGTCGCGCGGACCCCTGCTCCCACGCCTGTGCCCTCGCCTTCCCCGAGTCCCCCGACTCCCCTGCCGCTGCCACCCCTGCCGACGCTGGGCCCAGTCACGCGCGCAGCCGGTCCGGCACCGAAGGAGCAGGCGGACAGGACGGCCGTGACCGCCCTGGCGGCGGTATCGCTGCTTCTAGGGCTGGGGGCCGTCGGTCATTCCGCCCGCCGCCAGCGGCGCTCCCGACGTCGCGGCTGAGACGACACGGAACTCAGCCCGCGAACTTGTACCCGACGTTGCGGACGGTCTGGATCACGTTGGCGTGCTCCCCCAGCTTCGAGCGCAAGCGTCGGACGTGCACATCGACGGTTCGCGTCCCGCCGAAGTAGTCGTAGCCCCACACCCGGGACAAAAGCGCCTGCCTGGTGAACACCCTTGCGCGGTGGGTGGCCAGGAACTTGAGCAGTTCGTACTCCATGTACGTGAGGTTCACCGGGCGCCCCTCGACGTGCACCTGGTAGGTCGCGAGGTTGACGGTCAGGGGGCCGAACGTCAGGACGTCGGTCTGCTGTCCCTGGCTGGACCTCCACAGAAGGTGACGAAGGCGGGCGTCCAGCTCGGCCAGCTGGTACGGGATCACGAGAAAGTCATCAAAGGCGCCCTCACGCAAAAACAGCTCCCGCAGATGCTCCAGCCGGACGAGCAGAAGAAGCGGGACCGACCGCATCGTCTCTTCTTTGCCGAGGACCTGGCAGAACGAAAGCGCACCCGCGGCGTCGTTTCCGGTGGACACGCAGACCAGGTCCACCCGGGAGCCGGGCGGCCCATCGGTCAGGGTTGCGCTCTCGGTGGTCAGGCCTAGCAGCTCGAGGTCTCGCGCGACGCCGCTGACGGAGTCGGGGTCGGCGGCGTAGAGAGTGCAGATCTTCACAGCATCGGCAGGTAGCGCTGGAGCTCAAAGGGCGTGACGTAGGCCTTGTACTCCTCCCACTCGTCGCGCTTGTTTCGCAGAAACCACTCGAAGACGTGCTCCCCCAAGGCCTCGGCCATGAGCTCCGAACGCTCCATCAGCTCCAGGGCGTCCTCCAGCGTGTCGGGCAGGGCCTTGATCCCCAGCGCCCGGCGCTCCTCGGGGGCGAGCGAATAGATGTCGTCCTGTGCTTCGGGGGGCAGCTCGTAGTTCTCCTCGATGCCCTTGAGCCCGGCCGCCAGGACCACAGCGAAGTACAGGTACGGGTTGCAGGCAGGATCCGGGGCCCGGTACTCGATGCGCGTGGACTGCTCCTTGTGCGGCTTGGCCATCGGGACGCGAACCAGAGCCGAGCGGTTGCGCCGTCCCCAGACGACGAACACGGGTGCCTCGTATCCCGGAATCAGGCGCTTGTAGGAGTTGACCCACTGGTTGGTGACGGCGGTCATCTCGCGCGCGTGAGTGAGAATTCCGGCGGTAAACGACTTGGCCACCTTCGACAGGTGGTAGTCGTCGGTGGCGTCAAAGAACGCGTTGCGGTCGCCCTCGAACAGCGACAGGTGGGTGTGCATGCCCGACCCCCACTGTCCCTGGATCGGCTTGGGCATGAACGTGGCGTAGATCCCGTGCTCCTGCGCCACCTGCTTGACCACCAGACGGAAGGTCATGATGTTGTCGGCCATCGTCAGCGCGTCGGCGAACCTCAGGTCGATCTCGTGCTGCGAAGACGCCACCTCGTGGTGCGAGGTGTGCACTGAGATGCCCAGCTGCTCGGAGTAGTGGATCGCTCGGCGGCGAAACTCCGAGCCGATGTCCTGGGGGGTCAGGTCGAAGTAGGTCCCCTGGTCCAGGGGGTCGGGCTGCTCGGAGTTGGAGAACAGGAAGAACTCCATCTCCGGACCGCAGTAGAAGGTGAAACCCATCTCCCGCGCCTTGCCCAGCACCCGCCGCAGCACCCAGCGGGGGTCGCCTTCAAACGGCGTGCCGTCGGGGCTGGCGATGTCGCAGTACATCCTGGCCACGCCCTGGCTCTCGGGGCGCCAGGGCAAAATCTGGAACGTAGTGGGGTCGGGACAGGCGATCATGTCGGCCTCCTGCACCCGCGCCATCCCCTGGATGGCGGAGCCGTCAAAGCCGACCCCCTCCTCGAAGGCTCCCTCCAGCTCCTCGGTGGGGATCGAGAACGACTTCAGGAACCCCAGGACGTCGGTAAACCACAGCCGGACAAAGCGAACGTCGCGCTCCTCCACCTGCCGGAGCACATAGGCCTTCTGCTTTTCGTCCACGCCGATCACCCCCTCACCCTGCACGAGCAAGGTTACATCCGGGTTACGACGCCCTGACCTGGGCTGATGCACCAAGAAAATAGTTAGACAGAATTCGGCATGTCCCCCGTTTACTTCTTTGAGAGCCGGTGAAGGACGGTACTCACCTCTTCAGGGGCCGTGGGGGCACGGCTGGGGCAGCCTGAGGCACGGAGATCCTTCACTGGGAAAACCGCATGCGGGTTGGGGGTATCGATATGAAGGCACGGTTGAGCGCGGTTCTGGCATGTCTGCTTGGTTTCGGCTTGGTGGTCCCGGCGCAGTCGGCCGTGGGTTCTTCGGTTTCGGTGGACCGACTGGCGGCTGAGGCTCCGGACTGGTTCACCCGCGACTTCGCAATCCGGACGGCCGCGGCCGGTCCGGCCGGGGTACCTCTTCCGGCGGAGGCGAAGGTTCCGGCCTCCTCACTGGCGTTCGTAGGCATCCGTCCCGGACAGCAGATCATCATCAGCAACAACGCGGACCTGACGCAGGCCGACTACTTCTCCCTGTGCACGTCGAACTTCGTGTTCACCAACGGCGGCACCACCACCAGCATCCTCGGCACCTCCGCCGGCACGAGCACCAAGGGCGGCGGGGACAAGACCACCACCGCTGCCAAGGGCGGCGGGGGCAAGCCGGGCGGCTCCACCTCCGGCAGCTCGACCTACTCGATCGGGACGGCCGGTCACTGCGGCACCGTCGGGGAGAAGGTCTTCATGATCTTCGCGCCCCTGGGCGTGGTGTACATCGGCGACATCGTTAAGAGCACCTACTCCGAGAGCAGGCTCGCACCGGACTTCGCGCTGATCTCGATCCGTCCGGAGCTCAACAGCTACGTGAGCCCCTCGATGGCTCATGTGGGCGGTCCGACCGGCGCCTACACCGGCAACGCGATCGTCCCCGTGCTGCACAGCGGCCACGGGCTCGGCATCGGCACCGGCGGCACCCCGAGGGCAGGCGTGGCCTACCAGTGGGGCGAGGAGTGGAGGTTCGAGGGCGTCATCAACAAGGGCGATTCCGGATCGGGCGCCGTCGTCGCCGGGGGCCTGGCGGCCGGGAACATCACCCACATCGCCATCGACGCCCGCGACACCATCCCCGCGTGGATGGGCGGGACGTCGATCACGACGATTCTGCAACTCGTCGGAGGGCTGCAGTTGGCGACCTGCTCGTCGCCGGCACCTTGGCCGGCCCCGGGCTGCCCGCCTCTGTAAACCAGTAGGTTCCCGCTCCGGCGGGACGCAAAGTCAAGGCCCCGGCGCGCTTCGCGCGCCGGGGCCTTTCTTTGTGCGTGATCAGGTCCCGAATGACTCCGTCCACTGCTTGGTGTCGGTGTACTGCTGGAACCCGACGATCTTGTCGCCGCGCAGCCTCCACACGTGGGCGAACTGGGCGTCCACCGGGGCGCCCGTCGCGTTCACCTTGCCCGTGTAGCGACCTTCGACGACAACGGTGTCGCCGGCGTCGATGATCTGCTTAGGAATGACCGCGAAGCCATCCACGTCAGAAATGATGCGTCCGAAGACGCCTTCAGCAACAGACTGGGGCCCGATGTAGGGGTTCCCCTCGGCATACACGAAGCCCTCGGCCTCATTCCACTCGATCTTGGGATCGAAAGCCCCGAGTACAGCCGGTACGTCGCCTTTGGCAAACGCGTCGTACAAGCCCTTCACAACCTGAGCAGATTCGCCCATGCGCCCCCCTTTTTCGCGTGAGCCCAGGCTACTCCCAAGCCCCCTGCTCACGACTCGACGGTCTCACCGCTGGCGCTCGTAGACGTAGACGCGCCTGTCCGTCTTGCCGTCCCGGGTCAGGTCGCCCTCGTGGACACACTTGAAACCCACTCGCTCCATCGTGCGCCACATCGGCTGGTTGCCGAGGGCCGTCTCGCCGATGACCCTGGTCGCACCCCCGAAATCGCCGGGAGCCTCGGCCAGAAACTGCGACAGGATCCGCGGACCCAGGCCGCGTCCCAGGACCACCGGCGTACCGAGCAGGCCGTCGAGCGCCACCGAGTCCTGCTCCAGACCGAGCTCTGCCGGCCACCATCCGTACTGAGAGGCTGGGGTCCACTGCACGAAACCCACGGGTTCGCCTTCGAGCTCGACGACGTAGACCCGGGTGGCATCGGTGCCATCGACCCGGGGGCCGTACTTGGCCTCGATCTCGTCGGGAGCGGTGGGCGTGTGGTCAAACCACGGGGTCACATGCTCGGCCCCCAGCCAGACCGCCAGCAACGCAAAGTCCGCTCGAGCGAGCGGCCTGAACCTGATCTCCGTCACGTCGACTTGGTCAGCACACATACGTCCCCGGCGACATGGACACCAGTTGGAGTGGTGACCGGCTCCTCCACCAAATGCCACCCACATCTGCGATAGAAGGCTTCGGCCTGTCCGCCCGTCACCACCCAGAGGCGCTCCACGCCATTCGTCCCCGCCCAAGCTTCGACCGCGCCCAGCAGGAGGCGGCCGAATCCCGACCGCCTGTGCCTGCAATCGACCACGACGCCTACAACGGATGGCCGGAGCTCCGGGCGAGCCCGGAGGTCGGACTCGCTCTGAAGAGCGGCTGCCCCAACGGCCGCCCCGTGTTCATCGACGGCGACCCAGGTGATGGGCAGCTGGTCCTTCCCCGCCTCTGCACCCGTGATCTCGATCCACCCGGCCAAGCCGTTCTCCCCAGGTGGAGACGGGTCGCCCCATGCCTTCCACCTCATCTCGGCGACAGCTGCGATCAAGTGGGGGCTGTCGGCCAGCAACTGGATGGTCGCCTCGGGCCGGTGCGGCGAGGAGGTCACTTCCGGCGTCAGCCGCCCATCCACTCCCGGACCTGCTCCAGGTGTTGTTCCTGGTGGCGGACCTGGTCCAGGATCCGTGCCCACACGGGCTCGGGGCCGCTGACCGCCGGCACCTCCGAGGCGAGGCGGAAGATCCGATTGGTGCCGCCTGTCCAGTCCTGGCCGATGATCGCGTTCAGCTGCGGCGGAGGCGCGGCGGCCACCCAGTCCGCCCGCATCGACGACACCTCGCGCCAGTCCGCCACGACATCGTCCAGTGGCCGGTCCACGTTTGCGGCGTAGAACATGGCGTTCATCGCGTCTTCGGCCATGTCGTCGTTCGGCGGGAACGTGAGCCCTCCGTGTAGCTCCTCGTCGGTGGGCGTCTCGCCGGTGAACGCGCAGCGGAGCTGGACGAGCTGCCAGCGCTCCCAGCAGTTGAAGTGCGCGAGGACGTCCCGCACGCGCCAGTCCCCCGTCGCCCCGGGACGCTCGAGCCCCTGGGGGCCGAGCTCGTCGATCACGGCTTGCCACGCCCCGTGTACTTCAGAAATCGAGTTCTGCAGCCCGGCCTTGTCCATCGACCGAGCCTAATGCCCGGGGGGACCCCGCGGCATTCCCGCGTGGGGCGACCGATGTGTCAGCGCCCAAGTTGCCGGCGCATGACGACCCGGGCGCCCGACGGCCTGCGGACTACTTCGAACCCACACGACGCGAAGACGGACTCCACCCCCACCATCGACTCCCGCGTCAGCTTCGCCCCAGCCTCGAACGGAAACCCCTCGATCGCGCTCGCGCCGTGGGTACCCGCGAGCTCCACGGCCCCCTCCAGCAGCGCGCGGCTGACTCCCTTGCGCCGCATCCGGCTGTGGACGTAGAAACACGGAACCAGCCACACGTCGTCGTCCTCGGAGGGGTCCCGCCCCTTGAAGGAAGGCACCCGGACGGCACGGACGTAGCGGGACCGGGGCCCAGTCGCGCACCATCCGATCGGCTCGCCCCCCTCGTACGCGAGTAAGCCAATGGGTGTCGGACTGTCTGTCACGAGCTGCAGGAATCGCTGCCGGTTCTCGGGACGCCCGCCTGCGTGGTACTGCGTCACCGGGATGATGAACCACATGCAGTAGCACCCGGCCGTAGCGGCGCCGCTGGAGAAGACCTTCTCCGCATCCGGGACCCGAGCAGGTGCCAGCGGCTTGACCTCGATGCTCACCCTGCCTCCTTGATCACGCGGAGATGGGGATGCGCCACAGTTCCTCGAACCGTCCGTCCCGGTAGCATCGCAGCGCCACACCTCCCAGCGGCACCAGCAGGGGAAGAGCCACGTGGCGCTCCAGCCACCTGATCGTGTCCTCCACGGCCTTTCCGGGGCCTGAACGCATCGTGCAGTGGGGAGTCCATCTGCCGGGCCGGTAGTAATCGATCGGGTCGACCAGGAACCTCTCGACCGCCGCCCAAACTTGCGCGTGCCACTCGATCAAGCCCGGGGATCTCTTCGGCCCCAGATACACGACCTTCTCTTCACCCGGAAAGGCGCCCACATGACCGAACGACAAGGAGGGGGGAGCTAATGAGAGCGTGGCCTGAACCGCCGACCGGAGGCCGCCAGCGTCGTCGGGAGACGAAAGGCCGATCGCAGCAGCAAGCGAGACGTGCGGGGGGCCTGGTCCCCCCGGGGACGGGTGCCCCGCATCCCGCAGCCCCGACCAAAGCCCGACCACGGCGGCCTCGACCGAAGCCGAGAAGTCGACCTCAATGGCAACCACCGCGCTTCGGTGCATGGGCGGGGCCCATGGGTTCTCCGTACCGATCTCGGCGTGGGATTCAGTGGACGGATCGGGGTCGTCGTCCCACGGCGTCTTCACGGATCGATGTCTCTGTACGTCGTGGAGGTGGTGTTGGGCCTCATGGACCGCGCGCCTCGCGAGCATCACTACGTCCCGGTCATGGCCTTCGGTCCCCACCCCAACGCGTTGCCACTGGTCCGAAGTCAGCGAGCCAAGCAGGTTGCGCAGCGACGAAGCGGCGCTGGCAAGTCCGGCGAGGATCTGGTTTGCGGCCTCTAGGTGGTACTGCCGCTCGTCCGTGGCCCTTGACCAGCCGACGGACGTCAGCTGGGGCCGGTCCTCGTCCAGGACCCTTCGGACTCGATGCTCGAACCACGCCAGCACGTCGCGGGCATGGCCGGCGTACTCCAGCGGCGACCAGACATTCGGCTGTGGCCTCTCACGCAACTCGTGTTCCGGTACGAGGCTGATCGCTCTATCGAAGCCCGCGGTGATGGTGTCGAGTCTCGAAGCCAGGGCGTCCTCCGGGGTGGCCCAGTCAAACCCACACTCGGGACAAACCCCGATGCGTCCGGTGGTGTCATCGTTTCGGATGCTCATGCGGTCCCGGGATCACCTTTCCTGCACCAAGACGTTGAGTCTCTCTCGTCGAATACGGCGTTCTACGACGCACCACGTCTCTTGTACAGGTCGCGCAGAACGCCGACCTCAGCGGCGTGATGAACCGTCTCGACGAGCATCAGGGTGACCCAGTGCCTGCGACTGTGGCGACCGAAGTCGTTGTCGATCAGCTCATCCAGTCTCTCCTCCGTCGCAGCAGCCAAGGCTTCTGCCGCGCGACGGATGCCCATGGCCAGGTTCGTCCCCGCGGATTCTGCATCCACGATCTCGGGAGGTCGCTCCGGCCACTGCGGGCTTTCAGGGCCGAGCGAGTCAGGGATCGCGTGCAGCGCCTCCGCCAGGTGGCGCCAGCGCCAGCCGATTGTCGTGAAGGGATCGTTGGAAGGATCGTGGCCCTGAGGAACCCAGTCCATCGGCATCGCGTCCGGGACGGGCGCCCACCCGAGCTCTTCGTCTGTCATCCCGTCCATGATCCGGCTCAGCGGGAACAGCGCGGCCCCCGCCAGGACGTGGAGAAGCGCAAGGGGGCCGGGATCTGGTCGCGGGGTCGCTGTGATGTAACCCCAGATCTCTGCGCCGATGTTCGCAAGGCGAACATCGGGGGACGGCGAGTCGTCTTCAGGCGCGTTCCTATCGCCACTCCCGCTCACGCCGCGGCTCCGGCATCCGCTCCCCACCAGTCCGACAGCAGAGCGCGGTAGGAGATCCAGGCTGCCGCAACCCCTACGACGATCAGGAGAGCCGCGGACGGCGTCTCGGTGTTCCAAGTGGCGGAGGCCACAGTGGCCACGGCCAGAAGCGCCACGTCCCCCCTTGGGAGTAGCCGGCCCCGGTGGACGGTGACGGTGAAGGCGGCGATCGCGATCCAGGTGGCGAAAGTCCCGAAGATGGCGAACTGGATGAGCGGTGACATGAGAAGAATCACGGGGGCCAGGACTCCGCTCACGGACGCGACGATGCCCCTGGGGCCATGGCTCCAAATGTCACGGCCATGTACCACCCCAAAGGCAACCACCACGAGAGCCAATCCCGCACCGAGCCACACGAACAGCGAGTTGGCGCCCCCGCGCAGCTCCAGCCAGTCGAGGTTGTTCGCAGCCATGACGCCTCCGGCGGCTGCGTAGACGAGACCACCGATGACCGCACCGACCCCCAAAAACCGCCCTGCTTTGAGCGTACGGTTCGGCCGGGTTGGGTTGCGTCCCAAACTCCCGCTCATGCGGGAAATCGCTGCGCCAGCACCTCCGCCAGAAGTGTCGGGAGGTTCGTGAAGATGCCGTCGACGCCCAGGTCCAGCAGCCTCTCCATCTCGGCCCGCGAGTCGATCGTCCAGACATGGACAGCCAGGCCGTTGCTGTGTGCCCTATCGATGAAGTCCTTTGTGACGACGGTGAAGCCGTTGAACGTGAGGGGGACCTGAAGGGCGTGGTACCGGGGGTTCGGCGCCCCGGGCAGCGGCCCCTGGGATGACGCCCAAAAGGCCGCACTCTCCCCCGTAGCGGTAGCCGTGCTGACGGAGGGCGCGTGAACCTTGAACATCTCGATGGCGGCGTCATAAAACGACACCACGATCGTGTCGTCGTCCCTGCCGAACTCGGCCAGAAGGGCAGCCAACTCCGCCTCGTAGGGGGTCGTGTCCGGCGTCGTTCTCTTGATCTCGATGTTGACGTAGGTGTCCGGGAAGGTCCGGAGGACGTCGCGGAGGGTGGGGATGGTGAAGTCTGAGGCCGTGAAGCCGTCGGGCGGCGCCACCTGACCGGTGGCCACGCCGCGGTAGGTGTAGTCGGATGCGGGCCTGTCACCGGTTCGAACGGTTCCCACGCCGGGCACGAACCAATGAGCAGCGTCTAGGGCCTGGATCTGCTGCCTCGTCATCTGGTCGACCCTGCCCGTGCCGTTGGTTGTGCGATCGACCGTGACGTCGTGCAGCACGACGAGCTCACGGTCGGCGGTCGCGTGCACGTCCAGATCGATGCTGTGGGCCCCCTTGGCGACTGCGGTCTTGAACGCGTAGAAGGTGTTGGACGCAGCCTCGATCTCACCACCCTGGTGAGCGATGTTCAGGACGCGCCGCTGGGTCCAGGGGTTGTCGGCGGGCAGTCCGCCTTGAACGGCATGAGCGGGCAGGACCGCAGACAGGGCTACGGCGGCGGCAAGAAGCGGTGCGATCTTGATCTTCATAGGGCTCTCGGGTAATGACTTAGTTCGCTATGCCAGGACAGCTTCCTCCCCCGCCCCTGGGAAACCCACCGGGGGCCCATGCAGCCTTCATCCACGACGTCGTGGGCGGCCACGACGGACTGCACCCGGGTCGAGGGGCGTGTCCAACAGACCTAGAAGACTGTGACGCAGGATCTGCATCGCCTCCGCGCCGACGGCCGCCGCCAACTCCTGCTCCATGGATCCAAAGGCTTTCATTGCGGCGCTGACCGCTCGGCGGCCCTTTACAGAGAAGGTGATGAGCTTGGCTCGTCCGTCCGTCGGGTCGGGCCCCGACTGGAGGTATCCCAGGGAAACGAGGTCTCGGACGAGCTCGGACATTGCCTGCTTCGTGATGCCCGCTCGCTGCGCCAACTCCGTGGTGCGGACCCCGTCGTAGGTGACATGCGCCATGACGTTGTGGTGCACGACGCGGTGGTCATGGAAGCCGGCCTCCACGAGGTGCTCCTGAAGCGCATTTGTCATGTGGCGCTCCGCGAGAACCAGGAGCAGCAGCAGCGGCGTGCTTTCGTCCGGATATGGCACGAGACCATAGTAAGGGCCCTTGACTAGTTACCCGTCCCACGCTAGGATCGTCAAGGTTCCTGACTAGTTCGAGCCAGGGGGTGGCACATGCCAGTGGTGATGGTGCACGACAGCCCGGGGACCACCCGGGAGCAGTACGAGCAGGTCGTCTCGCGTCTGACGAACGGGCGCGGGCTCAACACGCTCAGCGACTGGCCCGTCAAGGGAATCCTGTCGCACGCGGCAGGACCCACGGAAGGTGGCTGGCGGGTCATCGACGTCTGGGAGTCCGAAGAGGCCTTTCAGCGCTTCGGAGAGGTGTTCGGTCCGGTTCTCCGGGAGGCCGGTTACCCAGGGGAGCCGCAACTGTTGCCTATCCACAACTTCGTGAAGTAGAGATCGCCGTAGGCCGCGGTCCTGCTCTGAGTTGCGGGTCGTGGAGCTCCCGGGGGACGGCGGGCCGCGGGAGCTCCGTGACTCGATCCATCAGGCACCCCCCCACGGGGAGTTCACCTGCGGAACTCTCGGCGATCGCGCCGGTCCAGCTCTGTACCGTCGGCCGCGGACGCGACAACGGCAACCCACGTGGCCGATGAAGGTGCCATGACCGCAACGAAGAAGTCAGCACGCTCGTCGCCGACATCGACTACCTCAGCAGGCACAACCGTCGAGTCGGACAGATGCACGGCCACTGAAGCGCCCTTCGCAACGACCCCATGCACGTGGTTCGGACCTGGGCCCGGACGACCCGGACGAAGTTCTCCGCCCCACTGGAGACAGCTGATGGCGCTTGACGGACGCCGCCCCGGCTCGCTGTAAGGCAACCTTCCGCCGGAGCTCCCCATAGCTCCCAACCCGACGTTTATGTAGCTCCGGGCGCGATCCCCGACAATCCTCCCGCGGAGATGCCAACGGAAGCCGGCCACCTCGCCGCGCGCAACAATGGGACCGTAGACCGCGCTCGCGTCTCCTGCGTCGTCGTGGATGCGCCACATCGCAGTCAGCGTTGGATCGAATACATCAGGAACGGCCCCTTGTCGTCGCGCCCCTCCCGCTCAAACGTCATGCCAATCTTCATCGCCACCCTCTGGGACGCCACATTGTCGTGGTCGATCAGGCAGATGAGGCGCGACAGACCGAGTGCGTGGAACCCGTGGTCGCGAACTCCGCGCGCGGCCTCGGTCGCGTAGCCGTTCCCCCAGAGCTCGCGGGAGATCATGTAGGCAACTTCCACCTCAGGGCGGCCGTCGATCGTCCATGGAAGCAGTCCGCACCGCCCGATGAACTCACCCGTCTCCTTCAGGACCGTCGCCCAGAGGCCGAGTTCCGGATGGTCGGGATCCCCGGCGACGAACCAATCGAGCTCGTCCCTGGTCTGCTCGAGCGTGAGGGTGCCTTCAGGAAAGTACCGGCGGACCTGCGGATCGCTGTACAGCGCGAACAGATCATGCAGGTCACCAGGCTGCAGCCGGCGCAGAACGAGGCGGTCGGTCTCGAGGATCTGCATCGGCTTATGCCGCGCGGCCCCTAGGTTGTGGATCGGGTGGATCCCCGCTGCTCGTCCAGCCACTGGATGAGGTCCATCTCGACCCCTGCGCCGCCCAAGCGGGGCAGGAGCATCGAGACGTCGGCACGATGTTTGTGCGAGTGCGTCAGCGGCTGCAGAACACCCTCGGTGAGCGTGACCTCGAACCCGAACCACGGGACGACGAAACACTTCGTGTCGGCCTCGGCAGGGTCCAGAGTGGATGCGTAGTCCACGTACGCCCGGTCGATGCGTCCGCACTCTTCGCGCAGCGGCGTGAGTCCGTCCAGTTGGATCCGAGTGGGGGCCCGGCCGTGAGCGAGCTCGAAGAAGGCGTGCTCCACCTGCACGAGGTGCGTCAGGATCCCCACCACCGAGTCATAGGCATCTGACGCCTCAGCCAGCCTCGACGGGTCCAGCTCTGAGCACGCAGCGAAGACTCGCCGGTTCGCCCATTCGTTGTGCGCGGCAAGCATCCTGAGCACGGACATCACGAGAGTTTAGCGAGGTGAGGCCGCGACTAGCCCGGGCGGTTCGCGCCCTTCAAGAACCAGGCGGACTGCTCCAGATGCCCATTACGTTCCCGGCCGGGTCCCTGAACGTGGCGACCCACAGACCATCTTCCGCATCTGCCGGCTCACGGTAAGGCCTCTTGACCATCTCGCCTCCGTGGGCCTCGATCGCGGCCACGCCCTGATGGATGTCGTCCACCGAGATGTAAGGAAGGAGACCCGGCTCCCCTACGCTCTGAAGATCGGTGACGAAGGCGCCGATCAGCTCGTCGCTTGCGTCGCTGAAGCTGACATGCCCGCCGGAACCTCGCAGCGACCAGCCGAACACCTTCTGGTAGAAGCCACCAAGCTGTTCCGGATCGGATGCCGGGATCTGCATGTACGACACCTTGCCGTGCACGAACTCGGGCATGCCGCCTCCTGTGCTCTCGACAGCAGCAAGTCTCAGTTACTGCAACAGATCCGTTCGCAGCAGATGCTCCACCGCCCAGGCGACTCCTTCCGGCGTGACGTTACCTGCGTCCAGCCCGCCCACCGCCGAAGCCACTACCCAGGCCCAGTACACGGGGCCGACCAACTCCCTCTCGACGGGCTCGAGCGGAGCCTCCTGCTCGTAACCTGAGATGACATCCTGATGCCGCCCCCGCCAGGCAAGCGCGAAATCGGCGACCCGCAGGTCCAGATGGGACGAATCGAAGTCGAGGATCCCGGTGAGGACACCTCCTCCGTACCTCAGGTTCCAAGGCGCGAAGTCGCCATGGATCACGATTGGCCTGGGCGCGAATGGCAACAACGCTTCCAACCGCTCGGATGCCCTCTCGGCGTAGACGCGAAGCACGCGGCCCGGCTCCCCATGAGCACGCTCAAACTCGGAAAGAAGATCGGCCGGATCGCGCCTGCCCGCCCGGACCCACAGCCCCTCGTGGGCCGGCAGCCACCCGGGCCGCTGACCCAGATCCGCCAGGTCCGCCAAGTCCTCATGGAGCCGCGCCAGGAGACGTCCGCGCTCGCGCTGCTCGACTCGAAGGTTCGAGATGGTCCTCGGTGATCGCGGTCTTCCCAGAAGGAAGGGAAACAGACACCAGATGCCGTCCCGCTCCTGAAACGGAGGGGTCAAAGCGGGTGCCACCGGCCATCCGCGGTCATGAAGGCGCTCCAACAGGCCCAGCTCCCAGGCAACGTCGTCCCAGGAGCGGTCGATCGCGTAGCGGCGCAGGACTACTCGCTCACTCGTGGTTTGCACGACCCAGTGCACGTTTCGTCGACTGCCAACGACGCGAAGGCGCCGTGGACGGACACCCAGTTGGCCCAAGATTGCTCGCGCGCGTGCGGAGTCCCGTGAAGCGATCACTGCCTCCGCCGTGGAGACGTCATGAAGTGCCAGAGCCGAGGTCTCGTACCCGGTAATCGCCGCCCACTTCGCCGCCGACCTGCCGCAGGACCGAGAGGATGAAGTCCGTCTTGCCGTTGGTGTAGGCAAAGCGAACATGGCCGACCTCTTTCGCGACCCGATACTTCAGGTCCGCGTAGCGTCTGGCCAGATCCCCGTCGGCCCGCAGGGCGTCCCTGAAGGCGATCGTATTGCGAAAGTGACGCGAACCAGGCTCCGCAATGGACAAGTGGTGCACCCGCAGCCCCGCGACGGTGCGAGGAAAGTAGTGTCGGTCGGGGAGGTCGTCGGCGGCCCGATACTCGAAGCCAAGCGACTCCAGGACCGGAACGAGCTCCAGACCCCTGGTCAGATCCGGGACACCGACCAGGATGTCGATGATCGGTTTGGCGTCCAGCCCGGGGACCGAGGTGCTCCCCACGTGCTCGATCCCGAGCACGGATTCCGGCAGGGCATCCGCGAGCTCGAGGCGGACCCGCTCGAACTCCGTAGGCCACTGCGGATCATAAGGACGGATGACGACGGACTCTGGTTCCATGCCGACCATAAGTTCGGCTCCCACGCCGATTGGACCCCTGTTCAGGCCTTGGCCTCGGACGCTACTTTCGTAAGCGCGCCAAGTAGATGCGCAGACGCCACGCGAGTGTGGATTGGGCGCGTGTTTGGATATACGACTCGGCCTGCGGACCGAAGATGCGTCCGATGATCGCCGCACACTCATCTACGGTGCCGTAGTCGGCGACGTACGTGAAGTCTCGGACCCTCAGCGGACACGACAAAGGCACTGGCCAGCCCGGATCCTCGATTTCCTCATCCGATGGGGGGCACCGAGGTAGGAACCATTCCGTCGGCGCGTCGCCGGTTTCCAACACTGCACTCAGCTCGCCGGAGAGAGCCCTTGGGTTTGCTCCCATCAGAATCAGGAGCCCTTCGGGACGAAGTGCCCGATGCGCCTCGAGCAGATCCGACTCCGCCCAGGCGGTCATCACGACATCGCAGGACGAATCGCGCACCGGGAGTGCAGCGCGGTCCGCAACGGCGTACTGGACGATTTCCGCTCCAGCCGTACGTGCGACCCCACGCCCGAATTCCACCACGGACGGAAAGCGGTCCACCGCAAGGACCCGGCCCGCTTTGGCAGCGACACCGACGGACGAACGACCCGTTCCCGCACCCACGTCGACCACGACGAGGCCTGACAGATCGACCAGCCGATGCAATTCTTCGATCAGGCCGACCGTCGACAGGGCGAAGCTGTGATACAGGTCCGGGTGCCGCGAGCTGAGCCAGTCGAACTGGTAGTAGCCCGGTTGCGGATCCGCGTGGTCGTACGAGCGCCACGCTTCAGCCGGCGCGGCGGGGATGTCGAAGCCAAGCCGCTGGAAGTCCATCTCAGGCTGGTCCCTGCTCTCGATGACATTGCAAGCCGAGTTGTACGGCGCGCAAGTTCATCACAATGACGACGCCACCGTGAAACTGGCTACCGGACGCCCGAGCCACTGAGCGATCCGCCCAGCCGCAACGACCCCGACACCTGCGCCCTTGCCCAAGCGCGTCAGCTGCGCAGCAGTCACTCCGCCAATCTCCTCGGCCACCTGTCGCCAGGACACGCCCCGCTCAGTCCGGGCCGCCTCCATCGCGAGAAAGATCTCACGCGTGTCGAAGCGCAAGATTTGATCCGGACTCAGCCGCGAAAGGACCTGGTCCCGCTTGACTTGCGTGCCGAGCCCGGGGATGAAGCTCTCGGGGGTCCTCTCCAGCCAGACCAACATCTGCAGCGCGGCGTTGCCGATCACCTCGGGCTTGCCCTTCAGGCTCGTGATCGTCGAGGTGGCAATGGGGTGACATGGGACGTCGCCGAACAGCGCATTGATCTCACGTGTGAGGCCTGCCCAGCTGAGCGAACGTGCCTGGCGCTCGGCATCCAACGCCGCGAACAGCGCCTGTAGGTCGAAGTTGGAGATGCTCACGACGCCGGACGCGATCGGGGGCCGTCAGGGCCCGGGTGGTCCACTCCGGCGTGGTCCAACCCCCTCAGCACCACGTCTGCCGTATGTGGCCGGCCATCTGGGCGATCCCTTCGTTGTTGTGCGGCCACTCCTTGCGGCTCGACGGCTTGCGCTCCCTCGCCATGCCGACGCACCAGCTGTAAACCTCGTGGATGAGCAGGCGGTGCGAGACGACCGCCTCGAGGACCTCCAGCTCGGCCGGCTTGAGCTTCACGTGTTCGGTGTAGGCACCCATGACGGCGTCCGTCCAATCGCGGTTGAACGTCTTGCCCTCCGTGCACGCGACGAGCAGCAGACCGAGACCGAGGACCCGAGGGCCGTAGCCGGCGCCGGCCCAGTCGATGAGGACGGGCTCGCCCCCGGACACGATCATGTTGACGGCCGCCGGGTCCGGGTGGATGAGCGCCTTCGGCAGGGTCGAGAAGTCGGGGGCCGAGTCGAGTCCCTGCATGAGGACGTCCCATTTCTTGTCCTTGCCGCGGAAAGTGGCCGCCTGGAGCGACTCACGCGCGGTCCGGATCTCGTTGGGGACGGTGGCGTCCATCGTGTACAGATGCAGACCGCCTGCGGCGTGCCGGAGACCCTTCGGCACGGGCAGCGAGTGCAGGAGGCCGAGGAGACCCCCGACCTTGCTCTGGAGGGACTTGGTTGGCTTCGGTTTGGATCCCTTGAGGAAGCCCGTGACGAGAACACCCTGGCCCTCGAACGTGGAGACGTCCGCCACGCACCGCTCGGAGGGGAATTCCTGGGATTCCAGGAACCGAAGGACGGCGGCGTCCCTTGCCACGTGAGCGACGGGGCGGTCGGCGGGAAACACTCGCACGACCCACGGTCCGCCCTTGGCCAGGTCTACGCGAAGGACACCGTTGTCGAGGGCCGTCGTCTTGTTTGGTTGGACGCCGTAGGTGGAAGCCAGGTGTTCGGGGAGCCGGTCCAGGCCCGCGCGGGGCCCCCAGGTGCGCAGGATGACGCTGCCCAGCGGCTCGGGGGCCGGACTCATGACCGTCTCCGAGCGGGTGATGAGCCCAGACTCGCCGACCGTAACCTTGATGGTCGCGCCGTGAAAGGCGGCCCGGGGGTCGAAGTCGCACACGAACGTGACTACATCGCCCGCGACCACCGGGTCACGCCAGGTCCCGGTGCGGAACATGGGCATCCCGTTCCAGGTCCTGAACCAGTTGAGGACGGACTCCTTGCCGGCCAGGTTCAAGGTCCGTACGTCCTCATCCAGGACTTCGGCCAGCGCCGTCAGAGGCGTCACGCCCTTCCTCGACAATGCCGCGGTCCAGCGCGACGCCACCTCTATGCGCTCAGGATGTCTCACGAGGTCGTTCTCCGCGGGGCTACCTTCGCCCTCAATCAGGCTCGGCCTTCGAGGATGCCTTTGAGGCGGAGCAGGTCCTTTCGGTTCGCCCGGCCCATCGCCAGAACCAGGAAGGGGGCCACAGCTTTGGAGAACCCGGCGGGCGCCCCGCGATTTCGGAGCACCATCCGTGTGCCATCGGGCACCGTTTCCCACAGATACGTGGTCTCCATGGGAAAGGGTCCTTCGGACGTTTGCATCACCATCCGCTCGCCAGGAACGAACTCACTCACCGAGTACGTGTACGCGAGGCGCCGCCCCAGAAACGTGGCGATGAACGCGAGCTTGGATCCCACCGCAAGCGGGCGCGGCGACTTCCATTCGACCGCCTTGATGTTGACGTACCAAGCGGGCGCGTTGTCCGGATCGGCCGAAAAGCCGGCGACAGCGTCGCGCGGGCGCAGGATCGTGATCTCACTCGATACGTCCACCGGCATGGTCCGTCCTCCTGGTAGAGAGATGGGGACCGCGGCGCGCTGAAGCAGTCGCGATCGCAGAACAAGGCTTCGTCGGCCCCCGCGCACCGAGGATCACCCTACGTGGGATCCGTGGGGTCTCGGGCCCCTCAAACCGTCGGGGCAAGCAGAAAGTCGCCACGGGACCGCCGCTCGGCCACCGTGGCAAGCGTCTGGGGAATCCCATGACCGCCGGTCTCGACGGCATGCTTCTCGAACCTCCCGAGGTCCTCGAACCCGCGATGCATGTGCCTGACGATCTCCTCCTGCTCCGCCT
>DATLNZ010000061.1 GCA_035536535.1 Actinomycetota bacterium
CCTTGGCGCGCAGGCGGTCGAGGGTCAGGTCGATGACCGTGAGGTTGGCGAGGCCGAGGATGTCCATCTTCAGCAGGCCGAGCTTGCCGACGGCGTTCATCTCGTACTGCGTCACCACGTCGCCGCTGTCGGTGCGCTGCAGGGCCGTGTGCTCCACGAGCGGCTCCCGGCCGATCACGACCGCGGCCGCGTGGGTGCCGGTCTGCCGGCGCAGGCCCTCGAGCTTGCGGGCGGAGTCCAGGACGCGCTTGGCCTCCGGCTCCTCGGCGTAGGCCTTGCGCAGCTCGCCGGCCTCGGTGAAGGCGTAGGTCCACTTCGAGTCCTTGGACCGCTCAAAGCAGTCCCGCAGCAGGGGGTCCTTGCCGAGCAGAGGACGGGGAAACATCTTGGCCAGGCGGTCACCCGTCCCGTACGCGTAACCCAGGACCCGGGCCGCGTCGCGGATGGCGCTCTTGCCCTTGATCGTGGCGAAGGTGACGATCTGCGCGACCCGGTCCTCCCCGTAGCGGTCGCGCAGGTACCGGATGACCTCGCCCCGGCGGCGCTCGTCAAAGTCGATGTCGATGTCGGGCATCTCGCGCCGCTCGGGGTTGAGGAACCGCTCGAACATCAGGTTGTAGCGAAGGGGGTCAAGCGCCGTGATCCCAAGGCAGTACCCCACGCAGCTGCCGGCGGCGGACCCGCGGCCCGGGCCCGTTCGGATGCCGCGCGACTTCGCCCACTGCACGACGTCGGCCACGATCAGGAAGTAGCCGGAGAAGCCCATGTCGCGGATGACGTTCAGCTCGTAGTCCAGGCGCCTGCGCACTTCCTCCGGGACGGGGTCTCCGTAACGCTGCCGGGCCCCCTCGTAGGACAGCTTCACGAGGTAGTCGTCCAGCGACGTGCCGTCGGGGGGACGGAAGTCGGGCAGCTGAAGCTCCCCGAACGGGATCTTGACGTCGCACATCTCGGCGACCTGCACGGTCCGGTCGATGGCGTCCGGGTAGTGGCCCAGGACCTTCTCCATCTCCTGGCGCGACTTGAGGTAGAACTCGTCGCCGTCGAACTTGAACCGGTCGGTGTCGGCCTGGGCGGCTCCCGTCTGGATGCACAGAAGGACGTCGTGCGCCTCGGCGTCGGACCTGGACGTGTAGTGCAGGTCGTTGGTGGCGACCATCGGGATCCCAAGCGACGACGACATCTCGATCAGGTGCGGGTTGACGGTGTGCTGGTCGGCTATCCCGTGGTCCTGGAGCTCGATGAAGAAGTTCTCGGCCCCGAAGATGTCGCGCCAGGCGCCCGCGGAGGTCCGGGCCTCCTCCACGCGGCCCTCCAGCAGCAGCCTCGGGATCTGGCCGTTGAGGCAGCCGGTGGTCCCGATCAGGCCCTCCGAGTGCTCCGCGATCAGCTCACGGTCCACCCGGGGTCGGTAGTAGTAACCCTCCAGCGACGCCGCGGTGGCCAGCTTGAGCAGGTTGCGGTAGCCGCGCTCGTCGCGGGCCAGCACCGTCATGTGCTGGATCGTCTTCGGGTTGTCCTCTCCGGCCAGCTTGGAGAACCGCGACTCCCGCGCGAGGTAAAGCTCGCAGCCCAGGATCGGCTTGATCCCGGCCTCCTGGCAGGCGTCGTAGAAGTCGATCAGCCCGTAAAGGACGCCGTGGTCGGTGATCGCCAGCGCCGGCATCCCCTGCCTCGCGGCCTCGCCGACCAGCTCCCGGATGCGCGAGGCGCCGTCCAGCATCGAGTACTCGGTGTGGACGTGCAGGTGTACGAACGAGCCGGACACGCGTCAGGCCCCGGGAAGGTCGGCTACGGGCATGGCGCGGAGCATATCTCCGGCCGACGACGCCTCAGGGAATCTGGCCGGGGACCGGTGACCGCTGAGGGAGCAGCGGGTAGACCTCCCAGCCGCTGAGGTTCGCCACGACCGGGCGTGGAACGTCCACGAGGCGGACGTCCGGGTTGGCCGCCAGCTCCTGCAGGGAGCCGAGGGTCGAGTTGTTGACGGCCATCGCGAACACGCAGAAGCACTCCCCGCGGAGCTGGCGCACGTACTCGCGGCGCTCCCCTATGTCCCTTT
Source organism: Actinomycetota bacterium (assembly GCA_035536535.1). Classification (NCBI taxonomy): domain Bacteria; kingdom Bacillati; phylum Actinomycetota; species Actinomycetota bacterium. The sequence continues at coordinate 2,063 of DATLNZ010000061.1, forward strand.
CGAGCTTGGCCTTGTCCTCGCCTGTAGCCGTCCGGACCTGGGCCTCCAGGGCCTTCAGCTCCTCCTCGCGGGCCTCGGCCAGCTCGATCGCCCGCCGTCCCACGGTGACCTCGATGGAGCCTTCGACGTTTTTGGGCTCCTGGTTGCCGTCGGGGAAGCTGAGGAACACGACGTAGGGGGTCCCCTGCTTGACCAGCGGAGCGACGTCCACGGCGCGAAGGAACCGGGAGAACGAGACGAGTCCCCCGGCCGCCGCCTTCGGACGCTTCCCCGCCTCCTCCTGCAGGTAGGCCTTCTTTTCGGCTACGTGGCCCTCGGAGCTGGGACCGGCCGTCGGCCCGAGCCTGCCGGCCACCTTGACCTTCCGGGTGCCCGAGGGCGCCTGCACTTCGGTGCGCCGCGACTCCGAGATCACCGCCCCCACGACAAGGAAGACGCCGAGAAAGGCCAGGATCAGGTAGGCGTTGCGCTGCGAAAGCTGCTTCATGCGCGCCTCATCGCTATCAGGGCCGACTCGAGCTCGGCCGGCAGGGGACTTTCCCACGACATCTCCTGTCGAGTCCGCGGATGCACCAGCGTCAGCCTGAACGAGTGCAGGAACGGCCGGGTGAGCCCCACCTCCCGCGCCTTGCGGGGGTCCGGGCCGTAGGCGGGGTCCCCCAGGACCGGGTGGCCTATGGAGTCCAGGTGGGCGCGGATCTGGTGCGTACGGCCGGTCTCCAGGCGTACCTCCAGCAGCGCCGATGCGGCGAACGCCTCCCGCACCCTGAACCACGTCACGGAAGGCTTGCCCGAGGCCACGACGGCCATCTTCGTGCGGTGCCTGGGACTTCGTCCGACCGGCGCGTCGATCTTTCCCCTGTCCACTTCGGGGACGCCGGCGACCCCGGCCAGGTACTCACGCCGGACGCGGCGGGCGGCCAGGTTCTCCACGAGGGTCTCGTGGACCTCGTCGGTCTTGGCCACCACCAGCAGGCCGGACACCTCGCGGTCCAGCCTGTGGACCACGCCCGGACGCTGATCGCCGGCTCTCGGGGCCAGAGGACGTCCGGACGCCGCCAGGGCATCCACCATGGTCGGCTCCCGGGAGCCGGGAGCCCTATGGACGACCACGCCGGACGGCTTGTCCACCACCAGCAGGTGCGCGTCCTCCCAGACCACAGGGACGTCCGGCAGGGGGCCGGACGGCTCCCGCTCCGGCGCCTCCCCGGACTCCACCAGCTGCCCCGGCAGCACCTTGTATGCCTTGGGCTGAACCGAACCGTCCACGGTCACCAGCCCCAACTCCACGAGCTCGGCGGCCCGGGCCCTGGACATCCCACCGCGCCGGGCGACCAGAGCGTCCAGCCTCAGGCCCTGGTCGGCCTCCTCCACGGGAATGCGGGTCATGCCACCAGTATCCCCGCCCCCGCCTCACCCAGGGCCACCCGGGTCTTCCTTCGGGTGCGCCTTCTGGCGGCGGTCCTCGAGGAAGCCGGACACCAGCAGTAGGCCGGCGCCCGTGGTTATGGCGATATCGGCGACGTTGAAAGCGGGCCAGAACCCGAAGTCGATGAAGTCAACGACCTCGCCGCGGAACGGCCACGGCCGGAACGCCCGGTCGGCAAGGTTTCCCAGGGCCCCGCCCCCGATCAGGGCGGACGCGATAGCCATGACAGCCGGTGGGCGCCGCACCAGGACCACGACGAACACCACCAGCCCACCGGCCGCCGCGGCGACCAAAAACAGCGTCGCCCCCTTGAACAGGCCGAAGGCGGCGCCGGGGTTGCGGACGTGCGTGAAGCGCAGAAAGCCGCCCGCCACCGGCACGGACTCCCCCGGGGCGAGAGCCCGCACGACGGCCTGCTTCACGAGCTGGTCGGCCGCCAGCACGGCCGCGAAGACGACGAGGGCGGCGGCCCTGATCAGGGCCGCCGGGCTAGCGGTGACTGCTCTCCTTGCGGGCGCAGTCGATGCACGTGTTGGCGTACTGGAGGGCCTTGAGGCGCGCCGCCTCGATGTTCTTGCCGCAGGTCTCGCACTGGCCGTAGGTCCCGTCTTTGACCTTCGCCAGTGCCCGTTCGACCTTGTCCAGCAGATCGCGGATGTTCTCGGCCAGCGACAAGTCCCGCTCCCGCTCAAAGGTGGCCGTGCCGGAGTCGGCTTCGTCATCCCACGACTGCTCCCCGCTCGTGTCGGACTGCGGGAGGCCCAGGCTCTGCCGCTCGAGCTCGGAGCGCTGCTGCTCAAGCTCCGCCTGGCGGGCGAGCAGCTTCTCCTCGATCGCCTTCAGGTCCTTCTTCTTGGCCTTGGCCACACGAAACTCCCGCCTGTGGGGGGAAAAGAGGGCCAGACGGTATCACCGGCCCCCGGGAGCGTCAATCACCTCCGGTGCGGCGTGGGCAGGGACTTGTGAGGTCCCTGGAGGGCGTCCAGCCGGGAGATGTGCAGGTCGGAACGCATGGTCACGCGTACAATGTCCACCATTTTCGGCCAGGGGGACCCTTGCACGATCCGGTCGCGTCCGACGTCTCGTTTCCGCAGCTGGAGGAGCAGATCCTCGCCTGGTGGACGGCGAATGGGATCCCCCGGCGGGCCCTGGAGCACCGCCAGCGCGGCGCGGAGTTCGTCTTCTACGAGGGGCCCCCATCCGCCAACGCCCCGCCCGGGTTCCACCACATGATGTCCAGGGCCTTCAAGGACGTCTACACGCGCTACCAGACGATGCGCGGGCGCTACGTCCCGCGGAAGGCCGGCTGGGACTGCCACGGGCTGCCGGTCGAGCTGGCCGTGGAGCGGCGCCTCGGCCTCAACCGCAAGCAGGAGATCGTCGAGTACGGCGTCGAGCGGTTTAACGCCCTGTGCAGGCAGTCGGTCACCGAGTTCGTATCGGAGTGGGAGCGGTTCAGCGACCGACTCGGGTTCTGGCTGGACTACGACGACGCCTACCGGACGATGGACAACCACTACATCGAATCGGTCTGGTGGTCGCTGGCCCAGCTTCACCGCAAGGGGCTGCTCTACCAGGACCACAAGTCCGCCCCCTACTGCCCGCGCTGTGAGACACCCCTGTCCGACCACGAGCTGGATCAGCCGGAGGCTTACGCCGACGTCCCGGACCCAAGCGTGTTCGTCCTGCTCCCGGTCACAGCCGGCCCGCAGGCGGTCCTGGGGGCGTCGCTGGCGGTGTGGACGACCACCCCCTGGACCCTGTTCTCGAACATGGCCGTGGCCGCGAACCCGTCCGTCACCTACGTCGTCGCCTCGGCGGGGGGACGCAGGGTCGTGGTGGCGGAGCCGCTGGTGGAAAGCGCCCTCGGCGAGGACGCCGTGGTCGAGGCGACCATCACGGGGGCCGAGTTGGCCGGTGTGCGCTACACGCCGCCGTTTTCGTACGCGCGTGACCACCTTGCGGACACCCCCGGCCTGGACAACGCGTGGCAGGTCCTGGCCCACGACTTCGTCACCACCGAGGACGGCACCGGCCTCGTCCACATCGCCCCCGCCTTCGGCGCCGAGGACCTGGCGGCCGGCAGGTCTGCCGGCATCCCGGCCTTCAACCCGGTGGACGCCGGGGGCCGGTTCGACTCAAAGGTCCCGGCCTACCAGAGCACCTACGTCAAGGACGCCGATGCGCGCATCGTCCAGGAACTGGACGCCCTCGGCCTTCTGCTGCGCTCCGAGCAGATCGTCCACTCCTACCCGCACTGCTGGAGGTGCCGGACGCCGCTGCTGTACTACGCGGTGACGTCGTGGTACGTCCGGACGTCGCAGTTCCGCGACCGGCTGCTGGAGGTCAACTCCGGCGTGAACTGGGTGCCGGACAACGTCCGGACCGGGCGCTACGGCAGGTGGCTGGAGAACAACGTCGACTGGAGCCTGTCGCGATTCAGGTTCTGGGGGACGCCGCTGCCGGTCTGGCGCTGCCCGGACGGGCACGACACGCTCGTGGAGTCGGCCGCCGACCTAGGGGGCCGGGCGGCGCGGGACCTGTCCGAGCTGGACCTGCACCGTCCCTACGTCGACGAGATCGAGTTCGACTGCCCCGACTGCGACCAGCGGGCCAGGCGCGTCCCGGACCTGATCGACGTCTGGTACGACTCCGGCGCGATGCCGTTTGCGCAGTACGGCTACCCGCACCGCAACATGGAGCTGTTCCGGGGACGGTTCCCGGCCGAGTTCATCGCCGAGGCAGTCGACCAGACACGCGGCTGGTTCTACACCCTGATGGCCGAAGGCGTGCTGCTGTTCGACCGCTCGCCGTATGACAACGTGATCTGCCACGGCCACGTCGTGGACGCCGAGGGCCGGAAGATGTCCAAGTCGCTGGGCAACGTCATCGACCCCTGGGAAGCGTTCGCGACACACGGGTCCGATGCGCTGCGCTTCTGGTTGCTCACCGGCGCGGCCCCCGGCGACACCCGGCGCTTCTCCGACGAGACGATCCAGCAGATCGTCCGGGGGCCGCTGCTGACCCTGTGGAACGTCTACCGCCTGTACGTGATGTACGCCAACGTGGACGGGTTCCACCCGCAGGAGTGGGACGAGGTGTCCGTGTCCGACCGGCCGCTGATGGACCGATGGATTCTGTCGGAGCTGCATCAGCTCATCTCCGAGGTGACCCAGGGGCTGGACACATACGACTGCACCGCCCCCGGACGAGCCGTGGCCGGCTTCGTCGACGACCTCTCCAACTGGTACGTGCGCAGGTCCCGGCGACGGTTCTGGCGTGCCGCCGGCACCGAGGACGAGCGGGCCGACAAGGCGGCCGCATTCCAGACGCTGTGGACGTGCCTGTCGGAGCTTTCAAAGGTGATCGCGCCGTTCACGCCGTTTCTTGCCGAATCGCTTTACCGCAACCTGGTTCCGAAGGTGGACGACGACGAGCCGCCGAGCGTCCACCTGGCCGACTTTCCGGAGGCCGACGCCCGGTTGATCGACGCAGGACTCGCCCATGCCATGACCGCGGCGAGGACGCTCGTGTCGCTGGGGCGGTCTGCCCGCACCGACGCGAAGGCGAAGGTGCGCCAACCGCTGGCGGAGGCGGTCCTGCTCGTGCCTGCCTCCGAGCGCGACGGGCTGGCTGATCTCGAGGACACGATCGCCGAGGAGCTCAACGTCAAGTCCATCCGCTACGCCGAGGAGGCGGGCGAGCTCGTGAAAGTGACCCTGCGCCCCAACTACAGGACGGCAGGACCCGCCTTCGGCCCCCGGGTGGGCGAGCTGGCAGGCGCTCTGACCGACGCGAAGGTGGTGGCCTCCGAGGTGGCCGAAAGCCTGGAGGCCGGGCAGGAGTTCGACGTCAACCTCGACGACGGCACGATCATGCGCGTGAAGCCCGAGCACGTGGACATCAGGCGAGAGCCGGCCGAGGGGACTGCATTCGCCTACCAGGCCCCCTACGGAGTGTCGCTGGACCTGCAGGTGACCCCCGCCCTGCGATCCGAGGGGCTGGCACGGGAGCTGGTCCACCACCTGCAGAACGTCAGGCGCGAGGCGGACCTGGAGGTGACGCAGCGCGTGGAGCTGGAGCTGTGGGCGCCGCAGGACATCGCGGAGGCCGCCTCCCAGCACATGGCCTGGGTGAAGGGAGAGCTGCTGGCCGACGACTCGGCCATCCACGCCGGAATGGAGGCCCCGGCCGGGACCCCGGCCGTCGAAGTCGATGGACGCACCGTCCACGCGCGGGTGCATCCGGTCTGATGTCGCCCCTCGTGCTCACCGTCACCGGCCGGGACCGCCCGGGCGTCGTAGCGGCGGTGGCCAAGATCCTGTTTGAAAACGGCTGCAACGTCACCGAGTCGTCGATGACGCAGCTGTGCGGGACCGTGGTGATGATGCTGGTGCTCGATGCCCCGGAGCCGGCGACCCCGGCCAGCCTGGAGGAAGCCTTCGCCCCGATGGCGGCCGAACTCGAGATGCAGGTGTCCATCTGGGAGCTGCCGCGCAAGACCACCCAGGCCCGGCCCACGCACGTCCTGACGGTTCACGGCCAGGACGAAAGCGGGATCCTGCACCGCATAACGCACTCGCTTTCGGGCCTGGGAATCAACATCACGGACCTCAACTCCAGGGTGCTGGGCGGCATCCACGGCCAGAGGTACGCGCTGATGCTCGAACTGGAGGTGCCCGAGGGACTGCGGCCGCAGATGATCGAGAAGATCGGCGATCTCGTGGGGGTCCAGCTGTCGGTGCGGCCCCTGGACGACGAGGTTCCTTAGCCGGTCAGTCGGGCTTGCAGACGCTGCAGGGCTCGTAGCCGCCGCGCTTGGCGGCAGAGAGCGTGATCGTCTCGGTGTCGTCCTTGCCCTTGACGAACCGGCACCCGCTCGTGTGGTAGCGGTCCCGGCCCGGGACGACGATGACCTTCTTGCTGCTTCCGGCGGCCCGAGCCGGAGCGGCCTTGGCAGCGGACTTGCGAGTCGCGGTCCCGGCCGCGGACTTGCGGGTGGCCGCGGCTCTGGCGGGGGCTGCCTTCTTCCGCGTCGCAGCCGTGGTTTTGGTCGCCGCGGCAGCCCGGCGCCGCGGGGGCGTGAGCACCTGGGTGTCCTCGCCGTCGAAGTCGTCGTCGTCTTCGTCTTCTTCCTCGTCGTCGTCGAGCTCGTCCACGGCGTACTCGTCTTCTTCCTCGTAGTCCTCGTCGTCGTCGACGGCGCCCTCGTCGGAATCCTCGAAAGCCGACAGGACCTCTCCCGAGGTGACCGCGGCGGGGTCATCGTCGGACCGGATGCGCTCGTCGTCGTCGAGGAAAGGCGCGTCCTCGTCGGCGGGGACCTCCTTGGCCCGGCGTGCGGCGCCGACAATGACGACGGCGATGCAGGCGAAGGACACGGCCATGGACCCGAACAGGATGTAGTTGCTCTTGACGAAGAAGGTGCCGACGACGAGCATCACGAGGGCCACCCCGATGAGCCCGTAGGTCAGGCGTGCAAGCAACACTTCCTCCTTCGATGTCTGGACGGCCGAAGACGCAACCCGCCCTATGTTGTCCGACTGGCCCCGCTGCCGCAAACGCACGCGGCGGACGGAGCCGTCAGCGCAGAGCGCTGGCCGCCAGGGCGGGCAGGATCCTGCCGATCACGATAAACGCCAGGATCGGCGAGATGTCGAGGCTGGCGCCCCCCAGCGGTATGGCCGGCAGGAGCCCTCGGAACAGGCGCAGGAACGGCTCGGTCGCGTCGTAGATGAACGAAAAGGCCGGCCTCAGCCAGGGCGGCGGGGAGACCGGGAGCCAGGCCAGGATGATCCTGACGAACATCAGGTTGCCGTAGATCACGCAGAACAGGGTGATGGCATTGAGCAGCTCAAAGCGCAGCCCCAGCTCCATCAGAACTGGTTGAAGAAGCCGCGCTCCGAGATGATCCTCTGCGTCTCCTCCGCCGAGACCTCGACGTTGGCCGGGGTCAGGAGGAACACGCGGTCCGCCACCTTCTTCATCCCTCCCTGGAGCCCGTAGGTCAGGCCGCTGGCAAAGCAGAGCAGCTCCTTGCCGAGCCTCGCGTCCACGCCCTGCAGGTTCATGATGACCGGTGCGTCCACCCTCAGCTTGTCGCCTATCTCCTTGGCGTCCTCGAACGTCCGCGGTTCCACGACCACGACCATCGGCGGTGGGATCAACGTCGCGCCGGCGTGCACGGGCCTCGTCGACGTGTCCGGCACCGATGGAATCCTGCGAACGGAGTTCGGCTCCACGTCGGGCCTGATCGGCCTGACCGTCTCAAGCTGGGGAGGCTCGTGGACCTCCGGCAGCGGCTCGAGCTCGTCTTCCTCTTCGACGAGCCCCAGGTAAACAAGCGCCTTTTTCCAGAATCCGGCCATGTCACTCCTCCCGGAAGATGGCCCTGCCGATCCGAACGATGGTGGCGCCCTCTTCGACCGCCACCTCGAAGTCGTCGGTCATGCCCATCGACAGCTCTTCGAGACCTCCGGCACTCTCCCGGACCCGGTCCCGCAGGCGCCGCGCGTCGGCGAACACCCAACGAACATCTTCGGGCTTTTCCGCTCTCGGCGCCATGATCATGAGCCCCCTGACCCGAAGCGACGTCCGGTGCGACAGCGATCGCACGAACGGCTCCAGCTCGCGGGGGCCTATTCCCTGCTTGGAGGACTCCCCTCCCACGTTCACCTCGATCAGCACGTCCCTGGTTTCCCCGGTCCGCTCCGCCCGTGCCTGCAGAGCGTCCGCTTCCTGCATCCGGTCCACCCCGTGGACCAGCCACACCCCGTCCAGATGTCTGACCTTGTTCGTCTGCACCGACCCGAGAAAGTGCCACCTCACCTGCGCCGGCAGCTGCTGCCGCTTTTCGCGCAGCTCCTGTACGCGGTTCTCGCCCACGTCGCTGATCCCCGCCTCCACCGCCTGCAGCACCTGCGAGGCGGAAGCTCCCTTGGTGGCAGCGACGATCCTGACTTGCGCCGGATCGCGCCCGGTGCGGCCGCAGGCGTCCGATACCCGGCTGCGGACGTCGGCCACGCACTCGGCCACGCTCATTGCACGGCCTCCGCGTCCGGCAGGCACGCGAGCAGCCCCTGCCGCCCGGTGCGCCCGGCGTCCCGCCTGTGCGAGAAGAACAGCTCTTCGTGGCAGGACGTGCAGACCCTGGCCGCCCGGACGGTCTTCGACCCGGCCTCGGTCGCGGCGGCCTCCACGGCCTGCCAGAGGTCCACGTGCGAATCGTCCGGGACGGTCCGGGGGCCGAATCTCGCCGAAAACCCGTCTGTGACTTCGGCGCCGACCTCAAAACAGCACGGGCCGATCGCGGGCCCGGCGAACACCTCGATCTCCGCACCGTCACTGCCGCCGGCGGCGACCGCTCCGACCGTGCTCTCGACGATCCCCGCCAAAAGGCCCCGCCAGCCCGCATGGGCGGCGGCGACGCGGGAAGCGTTCGCAACGAGCACCGGCACACAGTCGGCGGTCAGAACGGCGACCGTTCGCGAGGGCTCATCTGTCCACAGGGCGTCCGCTTCGACGGTCTTCGCATTGTGGCTTTGGGCCTTCACGACGTCCGCACCGTGGACCTGCCGCAAGCGCGACGCCCGCCACTCGCGGCCGATCGTCCGGGCGACGATGTCCCGGTTGGCCAGGATCATGTCGTCGTGGTTGGCGACCGGGTAGGTCGAGTCCGGATCCGCCCACAGATCTTCCCGGGACCTGCCGAGCGTTTTGCGGAGGTCCCAGGCCAGGTTGAGGGAGTCCAGCGGCGGGGGGCCCAGACCGCCCACGCGCGTGGTGAAGACGGCCTTTGCATTTTCTGTCTGCGGACGAAGGACGATCGTGCCGCGGTGGACGTCCCAAACGAAACCGGCTCCCGCGGGCGGGAGCCGGTCCGGATGCTTCAGGTAGTCCGATCCCCGATGCTTCAAGCCCGCTGCAGGAAGTCCGGGATGTCGAGCTCGTCGTCGAAGCTCTCGCCCGCCGCGTCGTCGAACAAAGGGCCGTCCTCGTCCATCGGCGGGACCACAACCGGGGCCTGCGCGCCGGGGGGCGAGCTCTGGGCCCAGTCGCGGCCCTCGAAGCCTGTCGCGATGACCGTGATGCGAACCCGGTCGCCCAGTGCGTCGTCGATGACCGCACCCGGGATGATCCGGGCGTCGGGGTGTGCCGACCCGGTGAGGATCTGCGCCGCCTCGTTCACCTCGAGCAACTTCAGGGTCGAGCCGCCGGAGATGTTGAGCAGCACGTTGCGCGCCCCGTCGATGGACGACTCCAGAAGCGGCGACGAGATTGCGCGTCGGGCTGCCTCGGCACAGCGGTTCTCGCCGGACGCCTCCCCGATGCCCATCAGCGCCGACCCCGTTCCGCGCATGACCGCGCGGACGTCGGCGAAGTCGAGGTTGATCAGTCCGGGCGTGGTGATGAGGTCGGTGATCCCCTGGACTCCCTGGAGCAGGACCTCGTCGGCGTGCTTGAAGGCCTCGAGCA
>DATLNZ010000062.1 GCA_035536535.1 Actinomycetota bacterium
GCGTTGGCTTCGCACGCTCGAAGGCGTCGATTCGGCCCGGGTTGTGGCGGCCGGCTATTCGGCTGGCGGCCACCTGGCGGCGTGCGCGGGCCTGCTGCCGCCCGTCGAACCCGGCTCCCCATCGCCGAGACCTGACGCCATGGTGCTGCTCAATCCGGTCACCCAGGTGGTGCGGCCGGGCGATTACGAGGTCATCGAGGAACTCTCGCCGATCGCGCACGTCACTCCCGGCGCGCCTCCCACGCTGATCTCATACGGCACACGCGATTACTTGAGACCGCTGATCACGAAATTCGCGGACGCCTTGCAAGCCGCCGGCAACCGTTGTGACGTGGTCGCCATGGATGGTGCCCATACGGTCGTTCACGCGCCCCTCCGCAAACGCGAGGCCTACATCGCGGCAATCCAGCCGATCGACGACTTCCTCGTCGCGCTAGGAATCCTCAGGGGTGGTGTCGACATTGCAGATCACGTGGACGCCATGGATGCGTTCGAGATTCTCGGTGGGCGCTCGGAAATGAGCGACCCCCGAAAGACAAGACCTCGACGTACGCGTCTCTCGTAGAGAAGCAGGCGTGGGCAGCGTTAGTCCTGGAGCACGTGCGATCGCAACCGCGCGCGACGAGCGACTCAGCCAAGCGTCAGCAGGCCACCGAGCACGGCGGCGCCCGCAGCGACGGAGGCGACTCCGGCGGCCCGGCCGATGACGCGTCCGAAGGGCGCCGTCTTCTCGACCAGGACGAACAACGCAATCGCCGCGATCCACAGGAGGTTCATCACGCCGCCTACGAACAAAAGGGTCATGAGCACCCAACAGCAGCCCAGGCAGAACAACCCGTAACGGACGCCCAGCCGAATCGAGCTCCCACGCCAGTACCGGGAGATGAGCTCCGCAGGAGACCGGCACTTGTCGAGACAGACGCGCTTGAGCGGAGTCAGCTGGTATACGCCGACGGCGATCAGGATCAAGCCACCGATCACTCGGCTGTTCGACTTCAGCTCTGAGGAAAGCAGACCGGCACGATCCAGGCCCCACTGCCCGGCCGTCGCGGCCACGCTGAACGCAGTCCAGACGAGGACATAGCCGGTCACGAACACGAACGTCGGGGGTAACGGGCTCCCGTCTCTCCGCGCCTTCCGGGCCGCTGCCGCGTAGATGAGCGTCATTGGGATCGCCGACGGCAGCATCATGCCGACCATCATCACGGCCCACATAACGAACCGAAGTACGATGGCCGGTGAACCGGAGTCCATCGCCATCCCGTCCATGTGGGTGCCCATGTCCATCGTGCGAGACAGGTGGACGACGTAGGTCCATGCGATCGCAACAACCGCCGCGATGGCGAGGATGATCGGGATCCGGTCGCGGCTCAGAGCCCAACCGAAGGACCGTCTTGCAACGGCCGTCAGCGGATGACTCCGTCCTGGTTCATGTGCAGGATGTTGAAGGCTCCGTAGGAGTCCTTCAGGTCGAGCTCGATGCCGGCTCGCACCTTCGCGTTGCCGTTGCCCATCTCGGCGTAGGTGTACTCGAATCCGCCGGGCAGGCTGATGCCTGCTCGCACCGGCTCGCCGTTGAATGGGGAGATGATCGGGCGTCCCGACGCTTCGACGAGGTCGCCGATCTTCACGTCGGCCGTCCGACCGTCGACGTCGACTGACAGCGAGATCGGTGCATAGATCGGATCGAGGACCTCGGACATCGTGCTGTTGAAAACGAAGAAGTGCGTGGCCAGCGGGGCTGTCGCCTCTCCGTACAGGATCTTGCGCAACGCTTCGCGCTGGTCGGCGTCGGCTCGCTCGTCGATGATCGCCTGCTCCTTGCCGTTGCCGTCCGCGATCTCCCCGGGCCACTGAAGCAGCAGGGCCCAGTTCAGCCCGTCGAGCTTCGTGTCGTTGAAGTTGCCCTCTTCGATGTGCCCAGAGGCGACCGCCTCGCAGCTACCATGCGTAGTCGGCGACCCGAACTGACACGGACATCCCCAGTTGCAGTTGCAATTCGTGAACTCGACGCCGCGGATCTTCCACTGATCGGCCACGATCCCCCCTATGGTCGCTCACTGATACGCGGAGCAAGTCTCCCACTTCCTGACCCGGGCTTGCTTCGGAGGGTCCCGTCCATACTGCTTCGATTGACGGCATAGGGGGCGAGCTCCGACCGGTGTTAGCCCTTCGATTCCGAGTCGGGTGGGGGCCCCGGGCAATGCATCAAGGAATGATCGCCTTGGTGTATCGCAAGCCGGTCGTCCTGTATTCCGCTCTCTCATAGAACCGGTGAGCGTCCTGCCGGCGCTGGCTACTAGCGAGCCAAACAAGTCCACTTCCGCGTTCCCCCGCCCAAGCTTCCGCTGCGTCCAACAGGGCGCGCCCGATACCCCGCCCCCGCCTGGCTGCGGTGACGACGAGGACGGACACCTCGGTCCCGAAGCCGTCAAGCTCATAAAAGGGGTGCCGCGTGAGGCCGATCAAGCCCACGACCTCGCCGCCATGCTCGCAAACCAGGGTCGCTCCGTCGACGTTCGCAAAGTTGGCCAAACGCGCCGTCAACTGTTCCGGTGATGTCGGATACCCAAGCTCCGTCAGCAAGGCCGCCATCGCTGGCACGTCGTTCGCCCGGCTCTTGCGAATGTCGTATGCCGTGTCCATGCCTCCCATGCTGGCACGGAGCCACTCCGCAGTAGACGGTTAGAGTGCGCGCATGGCTTCCAGTGTCCGATTCGGGCTCGTAACGCCAACCACTTCGTGCAGGAGGGTCAGCGCGGGGCGGGAAGGATCGCCGCTGCTCCCTTGTAACGCGCGGGGGTCTGCTCGAACTCGGTCGCGGGACGCTCGCACGACATCCAACAGGACGACTTAGACCGTTGCTCCCTTCGCAAGGGAAGCGATCATAGTCAGCACTTCGGAATCGGGGTCGATCGCCGTCCAGTTGGTCAACGCGACTACCCCGGTTTTGCTCGGCACATGAAACGCGCACGTTGAGCGAAACCCACCGGTCCCGCCGTTATGCCACACGATGGGTGTCCCATCGGACATCTCGAGTACGTGCCAACCCAGACCTACGCGTTCACGGGTTGCGGCTTGCAAGCGTGGTTCGCGGGCAAGAAGGAGCGCGCGGCCGAGGGCGTTTCCCGGATCCGCGGCGATGTTTGCTCTGATGAATCGCAGCATGTCTTTCGCCGTCGATTCGACGCCTCCGGCTCCCGCGATCGCTCCGGGATCCCAGTGACTCGTCGGTGAGCCGCTCTGATCGTGTCCCTGGGCGCGGCGCTTCCTCAGGGACTTGGGGGCCTTCACGAACGTCTCCGCAAGCCCAAGCGGCTCACATATCCGGCCTCGGATCAGATCGCTGAAAGATGTGTCTGCAGCCACGGCCAGGATGTGTCCGAGCAGACCGAAGCCGAAGTTCGAGTACTTCGATCGGGATCCGATGGGCAACTCCAGCCCTGCCTGCTCCAACGAGGCGTGGAGGTCCTCGACCGCAAAATCGGCGTACGGGTTCTGCGGGTGTCGCTCGCGCGCATCACGGCTGGGGTGCGTGGCAGCCCCGAGCCGTGCGTGGCCAGATCAACGAGCGTTATCCCGCGCTCGCCTTGGCTCGGAACGCGAATACCGCTGGGAAGGTATCTGGCGACCGGTGCATCGAGGCTGACCTCGCCCTGCTCGTCCATCTCCGCCAGCAGAATTCCCGTGAAGGCTTTGGTGATCGAGCCGATCTCGAAGATCTGATCGGCGGAGGCGTCGCCGAAGGAGAAAACGGCCTCCTCGTCTCCACGCATCGCGCCGGTGACGACGCCGCCCGCGATCAAACCGCCGTCCTCGGTTTCGTTCGCGGTTTCGAGCCACTCCGCCAAGGGAGCGGTCGTCGGCCGGGCAGAGTCGATCGCGTCCAGGAGGGTTGGCCCAGTCCGGATCCTTAAGCTCGTCAAGCGGTGAGGCGGGTCCGGTTCCACCTGCGCCGAGATTCGAGCGGTCTCGCCCTCGATGACGATCACCACCCCGATCTCGCGATCCGACTCCTCGTTTATCCGGTCGACATCACCGCCCTTCAACTGACCCATCTGGGCGATGAAGCCAATGACTTGGTCGGCGTTGATGTGCTGAAGAAAGCTGGGAGCGAAGTGCTCCTCGACGTCACTCGCGTTCACCGCTTCGCCGGCCCGGCTCAGGATCCAGGCGACGCGGCGGCCGGCGAGAGTGTTCGTTAGCTCCATTTCGCTGGCCATGAGGGTACAGCGCAACCACCCCGACCGTTACGTGATCGACGACTGGCGTAATCGCCCGCTCCCCCGCTCAGGAGACCGTTCTGTAGAGCAGGCTGAGTCCGCCCAAGGGCCGAGACGACATCAGCGCTCACGTGCAAGACTCGATACATGAGGCCACGGATCTTGTCGTGGAGAGGGACCGATCTGATCGAGGACCTTGCCATTCCGCATAGGCGCCGCCAGGCCCTGCGGGCACTCATGGCGATCGGATTCGACGCCGCCCCTGTTGTGATCGAGGGTCTGCGTCATGAAAGCGA
>DATLNZ010000063.1 GCA_035536535.1 Actinomycetota bacterium
AGGGACTCCGCCGTAGGCATGTCCCGCGGTGAATACTGTCCCTAGGGGGGACTGATGGCCGGGTCGACCGTGACTGCAGGGACCACGACGTTCCTGATGACGGACATCCAGGGGTCCACTCCCATGTGGGAGCGCAACCCGGACAGGATGTCCGAGGCGCTGACCCGCCACGACGAGATCATGGAGCACGCCGTGTCCTCGCACGAAGGGCGCGTGCTGCGTCCCCGCGGCGAGGGGGACAGCATCTTCGCCGTGTTCACCGGCGCACCCGGCGCGGTCGCCGCGGCCCTTGACGCGCAACGCGCGCTGAGCGTGGAGCCCTGGCCCGAGGACTGCGTCATCCGCGTACGGATGGCCGTCCACACCGGCGAGGTTGAAGACAGGTACGGCGACTTCTACGGTCCGGTCGTGAACCGGTGTGCGCGCCTGCGGGCGATAGCGCACGGGGGCCAGGTTGTGGTGTCGGAGACGTCCCGGCAACTGGCGGCCGGGTCGCTTCCTCCGCTCACGGACTTCAGGGACCTCGGCTCCCACAAGCTCGTGGGGCTGTCCGAGCCGGAGACCGTCCACCAGCTCTGCCACCCGGACCTCGACGAAGACTTCCCACCCCTGGCTTCCCTCAACTCCTACGTGAACAACCTTCCCCTCCAGCTGACGACGTTTGTCGGCCGGGAGGCGGAGGTGACGGAGGTGAAGCGCAGCCTGGGATCGACCCGCCTGCTGACGCTGGCGGGGGCCGGGGGCCTGGGTAAGACGAGGCTCGCCCTGGAGGTGGCCGGGCGAGTGCTGGCCCGGTACGCCGGCGGCGTCTGGCTCGCGGAGCTGGCCCCGGCGACATCTGCGGACATGGTCGTGAGGGCGGTCGCGTCGGCGGTAGGGGCCGCGGAGCAGCCGGGCCGGTCGCCGATGCAGGCACTGGTGGATCACGTCGGGACGCAACCGATGCTGATCGTGCTGGACAACTGCGAGCACGTCGTGGGGGCAGCAGCCGAGCTGGCCGGGACGCTTCTTCGTTCGTGTCCGGCGCTCACCATCCTCGCCACCAGCAGGGAGCCGCTACGCGTGTCCGGCGAGCAGGTGTGGCGGGTGCCGCCACTTTCGCTTCCGGACAAAGAGACGCTCCCCACCGAATTCATGTCCTGCGAGGCGACACGGCTTTTCGTGGACAGGGCGCAGCTCGTCTGCCCCTCGTTCGAGCCGGCGTCGGACAGGCTGTCCGCCGTAACTCGGATAGTGCGCCAACTCGACGGGATGCCGCTGGCGATCGAACTGGCGGCGGCGTGGGTGGGGATTCTGCCCGTAGAGGAGATCGAGCGCCGGCTCGTTGACCGCTTTGCCCTCCTGTCGCGCGGGAGCCGGACCGCCGAGCCCCGGCAGCAGACCCTGCGGGCGGCGATCGACTGGAGTCACGAGCTGCTCGAGCCGCCGGAGCGCGAGCTGCTGGCGGGACTGTCCGTGTTCGCCGGGGGGTTCACGCTCGACGCGGCCGAGGAGGTGTTCGGTGCCGGCGTGCTCGAGGACCTGACCTCGCTCGTGGACAAGTCGCTGGTGGGCATCGAGGAGCGGGACGGCACGAACCGCTACGTGCTGCTGGAGAGCGTGCGTGAGTACGCGGTGGGCAAGCTGGCCGAGCGCGGGGCGGAGGTTCGGCTCCGGCATCTGGAGTGGTGCCTGACCCTGGTCGAGCGGGCCTCCGCCGAGCTTGATGGCGACGAGGCGGCCCTCTGGCTTAACCGTCTGGAGGCCGAGCACGACAACATCAGGCAGGCGCTTCGCTGCTCCATGGAATCGGGGCGGTCCGAGTCAGGGCTCCTGCTGGCGCTGGGCGCATCGACCTTCTGGCGCATCCGCGGCCACTGGAGCGAGAGCAGGCAGTGGATCGAGCAGCTGCTTCACCTCGCGGACCCGCCCGCCGGCGTCAGGGGGCGGGCCCTGGACGTCCTCGGAGGACTGTTGCTGAACACGGGAGACTTCGACGCCGCCTGGGAACGCCTCCACGAAGCAGTTTCGGTTCGGCGGGAGGCGGGGGACCTGCTCGGTGCGGCTTCCAGTCTGAGTCACCTCGGCGACGTCGCTCACACGCAGGGCAGGTTCGCAGACGCCCGTCGCAGCTACGAGGAGAGCCTGGACCTGGTTCGGAGCGCAGGCAATCACGAAGGACTCATTTCCGCGCTCAGCCGGCTCGGGACCATGGCGCTGGCCGAGGAGAACTTCACCCTCGCCCGGAGCCTTTTCACCGAAGCGCTGGAGCTCCAGCGGGAATCCGGCAACCGGCAGCCGATGCTCGCCACGCTTCACAACCTGGCGATGGCCGCCAACGCGCAGGGCGACCTGGCTACCGCGGAGTCACTGTTCCTCGAGTGCCTCGAGGAGGCTCGCCGCCTCGGAAACCGACGCGTCGTCGCCGCTTCCCTCACCGGGCTAGGCGGCATCAGGGAGCTCCAGGAACGGTACGACGAATCAATACAGCTGCACGAACAGGCGCTGGAGATAGAGCGGGAGCTGGGCGATCGCGTCGGCGTGGCGGCTTGCATCTACGCCCTGGGCGAGGTCACGCGTCAGAAGGGCGACCTCCCGGCGGCGCGGGGCCTGCTGGAGGAGAGCCTCCAGCTCTGGCAGGAGTTGGGAGCCAAGCAGGGGATCGTCGCGCAGCTCCAGGCGCTCGGAGAGGTGGAGCGGGCCGACGGAAACCACGTCCGGGCCCAGTCGCTGCTCTCGGACGGACTCGAGATGTCCCGCGAGATCGGCTACAGGTCCGGGATAGCGACGTGTCTTGAAGGGCTGGCCGCCATCGCCGCGAGCACGGACCCGCAGGCCGCGGTCACGATGGCTTCGGAGGCCGCGGCGGTCCGGGAAGCCATCGGGACAAAGCCGCCCAAGGATCACGAACTGCTGGTGTCGCAACTGAAGGAGTCCCTGGGTTCCGCGTTCGAGGCGGCATGGGCGCGGGCGCGCGAAGAGCCCGGGGGCGCCGAGCGGGAGCCGTCCAAGCCCGCCTCGACCCACATCGGCGGCTGAGCGCGCGTCGTCGCGGTCAGGTTGAGATCTTTTCGTACAGGTACTGGACGATGTGCGTCGGGTCGGCGCGCCAGTACCACGCGACCGTCGTGCGTTCGCCGACTCGGCCCCCGTCGTCACCGCCCAGTACCTGGGGCTGCGGCTCCCGGCTGAAGTCCAGCAGCTTGACCTCGTAGTTCGGTCCGTCCGGGTAGCGGGCCGACCGCGGCAGCAGGACGATCGCGCTGTAGTCGCCGCCCTTCGCGAAAGTCGTGAACTCGACCGGACAGATCGCGGAGAACTTGTAGCTGCCGTCGTCCTCCTCGATCAGCGGCAGCTTCGACGTAAAGCGCACGAGGCGATGTCCCTCCTCCAGCTCGAGGCTGAACCGGTGGAATCGCTTGATCTTCCCGAGCATCTCCGCGATGCGCTCCTGGCTCCCGGAGGTCCTGGAGCGAAAGCTTTCGAACCTCTCCCGCAGCTGGACAAAGGCGGCGTCGTCGCTGGTGACCCGCTCGGGCACCTGGACGTCTGACGCATCCGGGGACTCCGCGAGCACGTCCGTCTCCCAGTGGCCGGGCGTCATGAAGGACACCGGCCCTTGTTTCGGGTTGTCCAGCAGCATCACGGTGGTGATCGAGGCGATGTCCGGCGTCCCCCGCGGGCCGTACCGGCTCGTGGGCTCGATGTCCACGACGGAGTTCTGCCAGACGATGGGTACGTCGCTTTCTGGAACGGGCATCAAGGACATGCATCCCCCTGGGCTCGCGCGGTTGCATGCAGTGTGCGGCAGGGGACGTCCGGTGGTCTAGCCGGGACCGTGGCGCCACGCCGGTGATCAGCCGGCGTGACGCGGGTTCTGTGGATCTACCGGCGGCGGCCTCCGGGACGGCGCGGGCCTGCGCCACGTCCGCCGCGTTGAAAGCGGGCGTACGTGCCGGTGCTGCTGGTGTCGTTCATCTTCTCCGCAAGCGGGTCCGGCGTCGCGCCCTCGACCTCGCCCGTGCCGACCCGGCTCAGACGCTCGTCGGTGGCGACCATCTCGACGATGTGGGGGTGGAGCTGAAGGCGCTTGGCCATCTTCTCCACCTCGTCGCGCTGCTGCCACGTGGCCAGGGTCACCGCGACTCCGGAGCGCCCGGCTCGAGCCGTGCGTCCTACGCGGTGCAGGTAGGCCTTGTGGTCCTCGGGAGGATCGAAGTTCACGACCTGCGTGATGCCCTCGATGTCCAAACCACGGGCGGCCACGTCCGTGGCGACCAGCACGTCCACCTCACCCTTCTCAAACCGGTCCAGCGCCTTTTCACGCGCTCCCTGGGCGAGGTCGCCGTGGATGGCGGCAGCCCGAACCCCAGCCTTGCGCAGATGGGTGGCCAGCTTGTCGCAGCCGCGCTTGGTCCGGGTGAAGACCAGCGTGAGGCGGCGCGGAGCCTGCAGTACCGAGATCAGGACGTCGTGCTTGTCCACCTGGTTGACCTCGAACAGGTGGTGCTCCACGGCCTCGACGGTGGGGGTGTCCTCGTCCACCTCGTGACGGACCGGGTCGTGCGTCTGGGCGATCAGTCCCATGATCTGGGAGTCAAGCGTCGCCGAGAACAGCATCGTCTGGCGCTTCCGTGGGACCTCCGACAGGATCCGTGCCACCTGCGGCAGAAAGCCCATGTCGGCCATGCGGTCGGCCTCGTCGATGACCAGGATGTGGACCTGGGACAGGTTCGCCGAACGCCTCTCGAGCAGGTCGATCAGCCGCCCCGGGGTGCACACGAGGATGTGCGCGTTGGGGGCCTGCTTGAGGTTGGCCCCCATGCCCGTCCCGCCGTAGGCGGTGACGATGCGCGCGGACCGTCCGGATATCGACCGCAGCTCGTCGGCCACCTGCGAGCACAGCTCGCGCGTCGGGACCAGGACCAGCGCCTGCGTACCGTTGATGCCCGGCTTCATCCGCTGTACCAGCGGGATCCCGAAGGCCAGCGTCTTGCCTGAGCCGGTCTTGGCCTTCCCGAGGATGTCGCGTCCGTCCAGTGCGTCCTTTAGGACCAGGGACTGGATCGCGAAGGGGGCGGTGATCCCCTTTGCTGCCAACCGCTTGGTGATCGGTTCGATCACCCCGCACTCTGCGAACGTCAGTTCTTGTAACTCAACCGTGCTTTCCAATTGCGGCGCTCCTTCGGAGTCGTCGGTGGGCCCGGAGGATTCACGGGCCGCATTGCGTCGGGGAGGGTGGGGTTCACTCACAGACCCACCCATCCTATCAGGGGGGGCCCGAACTGGCCCGCAGCGGGGCGGCGCTCGGGGACAAGGGGGCCCTGAACGTCAGGCAGGAGGTGTGACGTCGGCCAGAATGGCCACTGGGGCCGACCCCGCCCCCTGAGCCCCGTGGATCTTGAGCATGTACTGCCCGGCAGGCCCGCCGGCCACCCACGCTGCTTCGTGCCCAAACGAGCCTGACTTCTCGGCCGCCGACCCGTCGGGGTACTCAATGGAAACGGTGTCCGGGGTACCGGCGCTGCGGAGGTTGTAGAAGCTGCCAAACATGGAGCGTGAAGCCGACTCCGATCGGGCGGCGTCGAGGTACACCTGGGCACCGTCCAGTCCGAGTTCCGCATCGGCGGCGACGGTAGCTTTGAAGTCTCGGCCGCCACGTAGGAAGACGTCATGGCCGTAGGTGCTGGCGAGAATCTGTATTCCGTCGCCTCCCCAGACCGCTAGGGACCCATCGAAGGGGCCGTCCGCGGACAGAGCCATCACCAGCAGGTAGTCGCCGGGTGCCACCGGTTGTCCGATCCGGGTTCCTCCGGGCCAAGTGGGACCGCGAGGCACCGGACGTTCCTCCGCACCGACGTCCCCGGAGTGGACGCTAACGCTCGTAGACAAGGTGCTCCTCCTGGAGAACGTGCTCTGGATCCTGTCTCCGGAGGCATCGACCAGCCAGCTGCTGAAGACGACTTCCCTGGTGTCGCGGGACCGGTTCTCCCACCCCACAGCTACGTTGCGGCTTGTGGCCACGATTCTGACGCGGTGGGCCACCCAAGCGGGTGAAGTCGTGTCGTACCGGGTGATGGGGGGGTCGTCGTCAGGCGGTGCCGCGTGAGCTGTGGTTGTAGAGAGTGATAAAAGACAAATGGTCACAGCGACTGCGGCTAAGCCGACTCTGCTCATCAATTGTCCTGTCCCCCTCCCCGCGTCTAGTTCGCCTTCGCCCTCCGCACTCCTTCCCGCATCTGGCGTCTGGCTCGACTCCCGGGCCCGGATAGGCGACTCTGGGGGTGGATGATCCGTTCAAGACCCCGCCGTGCCGCGTGCCTGATGCTGGTTGCCCTGTGCGCTGTGGCGGCCCCCGCGTCCGCCGACCATACAGACAGCGGCACCGCCGGACGCACCCCCCGGCCGCCGCGGCGGATCTCCCGCGCCCCGAGCGTCGAGCGCCCCGCGCCGGTGACCCGGGACGCGCCGACTTACAGCGAGCCCCGGTCCAGCCGGCCTCAGACGAGCACCCGACGCTACGACGAGCCGGAGCGCGAGGTCAGGCGCAGCAGGATCAGGACCTCAAAACCCCCGGGCGAGCGTTACTCGCGAAGCGACACCCCCGGCGTCATCAGGCTCGGGCCCCCGAACCGCAAGGCACAGGCCGTCACGCTGGACGACGGCTGGAACCCCAAGTCGGAGGTGCTGGACCTCATCGAGGCCTGGGGCATCCGCGGCACCGCATTCCTGGTGGGGGCGGTGGCCGAGAACCTGCCGGAGCTCCCCAAGCGCCTGGACCGCATGGGCTGGGAGGTCTGCTCCCACACCTACACGCACAAGCTGCTCACCGGACTTTCCACCGACGCGATCCGCTCCGAGATACAGCGGGGCATGGATGCCATCGAGCAGGTGACCGGACAGCGCTGTCCGTACTTCCGGCCACCCGGCGGGGGCGTGAACTCGCGCGTCGTCGCCGTCGCGCAGGAGCTCGGTCTCACCGTCGTCAACTGGAACACCTCGTTGTCGGACACGACCACCGAGGACACCGACCCGCAGCTGCAGGTGGACATCGCGCTGGAGGAGCTCGAGCCCGGGACGATCCTTCTCGGGCACTTCGGAGGGGTCCACACCCTCGAGGTGCTTCGGGACGTCCTGGGCGCCGCGCTGGCGGCCGGGTACACCGCCGGGACGGTCACCGACCTGCTCCAGGGCACCACGCCGGGACCGCGCAACTACTCGGCGTGGAAGGGTCCGGCCGCGGTGCCGCAGCGCGCGGACAGGGCGACCCCCCGTCCGGAGCCCGGCAGGTTCGCGGCGGTGGCTTCGTCCAAAGACGTCCGCACCGCCACGGCGCCGATGGTCATCCTGCTTTTCGCGTGCCTGGCCCTGCTCGGAGGGCTGATCCTGTTGTGGGAGCGGCGGCGTTCGCGGGCCGCCTCCCGGACGAAGCCGCCGTTTGAGACCGAGCAGCGTCCGAGAGTTCTCGTGCGGAGATGACGGGCACCGCTAACACGGTGGTCGAGGTCCACGGCCACATCATCGACTCGCTGATCCTGGCCAAGATCCTGGACGTAATCGTCGAGTCGGGGGCCCAGTACCGGATGCTGGACCTCCAGGTCGGCAACGGACACGAGGATCCGTCCAGCGCACGCATCGAGCTGACCGCTCAGGACGACGACCTGTTGGAGGCCCTGCTTCTCGAGCTTCACCCTCACGGGGCGCAGCGCCTCCACGAACCGGACGCGACGTTGGTGGCGTGCGATCGCGACGGCGTGCTGCCGGAAGGGTTCTACGCCACCACCAACCTGCCCACGCGCGTGAAGGTGGACGGCAGGTGGCTGGAGGTCGAACGTCCGGAGATGGACTGCGCCCTGGTCGTCGACGCCGGCGCGTCGCGAGCATGGATCCAGCCGATGCACAGGGTGAAAACCGGGGACCTGGTGGTCGTCGGGGCTGCAGGCGTCGCGGTCCAGCCTCTTGAGAAGCCCCGGGGACCCAACCCGTTTGAGTTCATGGGGTCGGACGTATCCAGCGAAAAGCCCAAGGGACTGCTGGTCGCGGAGGTGGCCGACAGGATCCGCGCGTCGCGGTTCGCCGGAGGAAAGCTGCTGGCGGTGTGCGGTCCGGCCGTGATCCACACGGGGGCCGGTCCGGACCTGGCCCGGCTGGTGTCGGGGGGCTGGGTGGACGTCCTTTTCGCGGGCAACGGCTTTGCGGTCCACGACATCGAGTCGTCCATCCTCGGGACCTCCCTCGGGGTCTCGGTAAGCCTCGGCCACCCCACCGAAGGGGGCCACGCCAACCACCTTCGCGTCATCAACGAGGTCCGCAGGTGGGGGTCGATCGCGGCGGGGGTGGGCGAAGGGCGGCTGACGTCCGGCGTGATGTACGAGTGCGTGTCCCACGGCGTGCCGTTCGTGCTCGCGGGGTCGGTGCGCGACGACGGTCCGCTGCCGAACGTGATCACAGACATGGTCGCGGCGCAGGACGCGATGCGCGAGCAGCTGGACGGCGTCCGGGTGGCGCTGATGCTGGCGTCCACGCTGCACGGCATCGCGACCGGCAACATCCTGCCCGCAACGGTGGAGACCTACTGCGTGGACATCAACCAGGCCGTGGTGACGAAGCTCGCCGACCGCGGCAGCCACCAGGTCCTGGGGATCGTCACCGACGCAGGCCTGTTCCTGCGGCAGCTGGTCGAGACGCTGCCGGCGTAGCCCCGCACGTGTAGCGTTTCGCCTCGATGAACCTGGAGTGGGGAAAGCGCTATCTCATGTGTCCGCCGGCGCACTTCGGTGTCCTGTACGAGATCAACCCGTGGATGCACCGCGAGGTCCCCGCCGACCCCGAGCGCACCCAGGCGCAGTGGGACGGGCTGGTGGCCACCCTGCGCGAGGCGGGGGCCGAGGTCGAGACGCTGGACCCCGTCGAGGGCCTGCCGGACATGGTCTTCACGGCCAACGCCGGCATCGTGGACGGCGAAAAGTTCGTCGTCAGCCGGTTTCTGCACCCAGAGCGCGCGGCCGAGGAGCCCTACTACGCGAAGTGGTTCGGCGAGCGCGGCTTCGACCTCGTGGAGTTCCCGTCCGGCCTCCGGCTGGAGGGGGCGGGCGACGTGCTGCCC
>DATLNZ010000064.1 GCA_035536535.1 Actinomycetota bacterium
CGCGGCCGCATAGCGGCCGCGGACCCTTGCTTTGACCGGCGCGGAGCAAAAGAGGCCAGGCCGGGCACTCGGCCAGAACGTCACCGGCCGTGTCTACAGTGCCCGCAATGGCAGCCACCGTGAGCGTCCTCAAGTCGTGCCCCGGCGGTTACGTCGGCAGCGGGCACGTCCACCCCGCGGTCGTCGACTGCGCGAGGCGAGCGGTTTCCGACGCCAAAAACGAGGGGCTCGTCGACGACGCATACGTCGCGCGATGCGGCGACGACCTCGCCTTGGTGCTGCTCCACGAGATGCCCCCCCGCACGCCGGCCGTGCGGACCCTTGCGGTCACGACGTTCACCGCCTGCTCCGAGGTCGCCTGGGGCCTCGGCCAGTTCGGCTGCCCCGACCGCGGAAACGGGGGGCCGAAGCTGGAGACCGCGGAGCTGGTCCTGGAGGAGCCTTCGGAACCGGTGCTGTGCCTGATCGCGGACAAGGCCGGCCCGGGCTGCTGGAACGCTCACCTGTACCGAGCCTTCGGGGACCCTTTCAACACCCCGAGCCTGCTCACCGACCCCCGGATGACCCCGGGTTTCGCCTTTGAGGTCGACCTGCACGGCGGGCACAGGCGATTCGAGCTGCCGGCCGACCTTCACTCGTTTCTGGCGGAGGCCGCGGGACCCGGGTTCGTGCGCCGCGTGTCGGCCTCCGGCGGCGGCGCCGCCGCGGCGTGTGCGTCCGCAGGGGCCGACCCGGTGCTGCTGGTCAGGTGCCCGCCGGGGCTGCCTTCGGTGGGCGAGGTGCTTGAGTCGCTGTCGTTTCCATACGCCGTGGCCGGGTGGCACTCGCCCGGACAGGCGGGCCCGCTCATGCCGGTCTCCACCAACGACGACGCGGCAACCCGGCTGGACGGACCCCCGCGTGCGATCGGGCTCGGCTTCCAGGTGTCCGGCGGGCGGCTCGTGGGCCCCCGCGACCTGCTCGGCGACCGGGCCTTCGACGGCGCCAGGGCGCACGCCCTGCAGGCGGTCGACTACCTGCGTCGCCACGGTCCTTTCGCTCCCGGCTTTGCCGCCGCAGCACCCCTGCCGTCAAGGTCCCTCACGATCTGATCGCACCCCACCGGCAGCCCCAACCCGCCTGACCATGGTTCCGGCAGGTCTGGCATCCTTTACGGGCGATGCCGGTCCACAAGGCGGTGATCCCGGCGGCGGGGCTGGGCACCCGCTTCCTTCCCGCGACAAAAGCGCAGCCCAAGGAGATGCTTCCGCTCGTCGACAAGCCGGCGATCCAGTACGTCGTGGAGGAAGCGGTCCGGGCCGGGATGGACGACATCCTGATCATCACGGGACGCGGCAAGCGCAGCCTCGAGGACCACTTCGACCGGTCCACCGAGCTGGAAGCGGTCCTGGACGGCAAGGGCGACCGCACGACCCTGGAGTCCATCCAGGCCATCTCCGAGATGGCCGACATCCACTACGTGCGGCAGAAACAGCCGCTGGGGCTCGGGCATGCGGTGATGGCGGCAGAGAAGCACGTGGGACGGGAGCCGTTCGCCGTCCTGCTTGGTGACGTCGTGGTGACCGAGCAGTACACGCTGCTCGAGGACCTGACCTCTGTGTACGACCGCTACGGCCGGAGCGTCATCGCCGTGCAGGAGGTGCCACGGGAGGAGATCAGGCTGTACGGGTCGGTCCTGCCGGAGCCGGTGGAGGAGAACATCGTGCGGATCCGCGACTTTGTGGAAAAGCCCGCTCCCGAGGTGGCGCCCTCCAACCTCGCCTCCCTCGGGCGCTACGTCCTGACCCCCGAGGTCTTCGAGGACCTGCGCAAGGTGCAGCCGGGGACGGGCGGCGAGATCCAGCTCACGGACGCGATCAGATCGCTCGCGCAGCGCCAGGCCGTCTACGCGTTCATCTACGAGGGCAAGATCTACGACGTGGGCCGAAAGCTTGACTACCTGCGGGCCACTGTCGAGCTGGCCGTGGATCGCGAGGACCTCGGCAAGGAGTTCCGTGAGTTCCTCGCGGACTTTTGCGTCCGCAAGAAGCTGGTCTGATGCTCACGGTCGCCGACGCAAGGACCAGGATCCTCGACCAGACGAGCCCGCTGGACCCCTTGGAGCTTTCGGTCACGGAGGCGCACGGGTGCGTGCTCGCCGAGCACGTCACGTCTCCGGAGGCGCTGCCGCCGTTCCCTAGCGCCTCCTCCGACGGGTTCGCCCTGCGGGCGGGCGACACTTCAGGGGCGGCATCCACTCCCGTGGGGCTGACGATCATCGGCGAGGCCGCGGCCGGCCGTCCGTTCGCCGGGCGTGTGGCCTCCGGCGAGGCGGTCCGGATCAAGGCCGGGACGGCGCTGCCCGAAGGGGCCGACGCGGTCGTGCGCCAGGACCTCGTCGCCGTCGTGGGCTCCTCGCTGGCGATAGGCACCCCCGTCATCGTCGGGGCGAACCTTCGTCCAGCCGGCGGGGACGTCGCGAAGGGCGAGCGGATCATGGAGACCGGACAGCGCATCCGGGGCATGGACGTCGGAGTGATGGCCAGCCTCGGCCGCACCAATGTCCTCGTGCGCCCGCGGCCCAGGGCCGTGGTGATCGTGGCCGGGGACGAACTGCGGGAGCCGGGACAGGAACTGAGCCCCGGTTCGGTCCGCGACTCCAACTCCTTTGCGCTTTCGGGGATGGCGCGCGAGGCGGGAACGGCCCCGTTGCGGGCCGGGATCATGCGGGACGACGAGACGCAGATGCGCGACGCCATCACCACGTACCTGCCGCAGGCGGACGTGTTCATCACGGCGGGCGGAGAGGATGCGCGCAGCGCCGTGGACGGGCTCGGCAAGGTGGAGTCCTGGGACCTCGCGGCGGATCCGGTCGGGTCTCTGACGTTCGGACTGGTGGAGGACCGGCCGTTCTTTGGGCTGCCGGGCAACCCGGTGGCCGCGGCGGTGGCGTTCGAGCTTTTCGTTCGGCCGTCGCTTTTGAAGATGGCCGGCCGAAGGACGCTTTTGCGGCCCGAGGTCCAGGGTTCGCTCACGGAGGACTGCCCGCACCCATCTGGCTTTGAGTCCTACCTGCGGGTCCGCGCCTGGCGTGAGGGGCCCGGCTGGAGGGCGCGGGTGTCTGCGCGGCAGGGCACGAATGTCGTCTCATCGCTGGCCCGCGCCAACGCGCTGGCCGTGGCTCCCTCGGGGGCCGGCGTGACCAAGGCCGGGCAGCCCATCCGGATGATGCTCCTGGAGCCGCTGGAAGGCTGGTGACGGCCCGCACGAGCCGGCCGGGGCACGGGATCACATCCTTGTAGTTACATCCTTGCTATTTGGCAGTATCGGGTGCTACGTTCCGCTCAGAAACCGGCCACAGGTTGGCGCGGGAGCGGCGTGTGGGGATACTGGTACTCGTACTGCTGGTAGCAGCGTGGGGGCTGGTTCTAGGGCCGACCCTGCTGAAAAGCTCTCAACACCCGTCTCCTCTACGGACCGAGATGATGTTCAACCGGGCTCTGAAGGCAATGGCGGGTTCCCGTCGCAGCCGCACGACCGTCGGGGGCCGGGTCATCCTGGTCCCCCGCTCCACCGACCACCCCGGAAGCCACCGCACCGCTGGTCGTCGCAGCGCCTCGGAGCGCCGCAATCGCAACCTCAAGTACCTGTCGATCTTCGTGATAGCCACCTTCCTCCCGGGCTGGCTGGTTCCGGGCCTGCGCTTTCTGCTGGTCCCGAACTTCATCGCGGACGTGCTGCTCATCGCGTATTTCGTGGCCGCGGTCGTCTACGCGGCGCGTCCGGTGAAGGTGAGATCACAGCGGATGCCGGAGCAGGCCTCGACTCCCGAGGCCGCCGGCGGCGGGTGGTGAGACCGGCGGCACACTAGGACACCAGGGCGGTCCCCCCTCCCGACGCCCGTCGTTTGCGGGGACCGATCCAGTGGGGGCGCGGACTTGGCCGAGGTCCGCGCCTCTTTTTTTCTGCCGTCAGGCAGCCACGAGCCGCGCCACGATCTCCCGGTGCCAGGTGGGGTCGCCGAGCAGCATCTCGTTTGCTTTCGCGCGCTTGAAGTACAGGTGCATGTCGTGCTCCCAGGTGAAACCGATGCCGCCGTGCACCTGGATGCCGTTGGCGGCGACCCGGGTGAAGGCGTCGCCGCAGTAGGCCTTCGCGACCGACGCGGCCAGCGGAAGCTCCGAGTCGTCGCTGGACGCCGCCCACGCCGCGTAGTACATCGCCGAACGGGCCATCTCCACGTCAACGAGCATGTCCGCGCACTTGTGCTTGACGGCCTGGAACGAACCGATCGGACGTCCGAACTGCACCCGCGCCTTCGCGTACTCCACCGACATGTCCAGGACCTTGTGCGCCCCGCCCACCGACTCCGCGCACAGCATCGCCGCGGCTCGCTGAAGCGCGCGCTGCAGCGGGGGCCAGCCCCGGTCCACCTCGCCCAGCACGGCGTCGGAACCGACCCTCGCGCCGTCGAAGGTCACCTCGCACCAGCGGCGGGTAGTGTCCATCGTCTTCAGCTGGGTGACGTCCACCCCCGGGTCCGACGGGTCCACCAGGAAAAGGGTGACGCCGTCCTCGGGGTCCTCGCCGTCGGACGTCCTGCCCGCCACCACGATCGAGTCGGCGACGTGGGCGTCGGGGACGTAGGACTTGCTTCCGGTCAGCACGAATCCGGACGACTCGGCCCTGGCGACCAGCTGAACCCCCGCGGCGTCCACCCGTCCCGAGCCTTCAGTGCAGGCCACTGTGGCGTTTCGCTTGCCCGACGCGATTCCCGGCAGGACGGCGGACTTCTGGGCCTCCGACCCAGCCTCGGCCACGGCGACCGCTCCCAGGCACACGCTGGCGAAAAACGGACCCGGCACGAGAGCCCGCCCCATCTCCTCGAGCAGGACCGCCAGGTCCACGTAGCTCATGCCCTGGCCCCCGTACTGCTCGGGGATCGTGATTCCCATCCAACCGAGCTGCCCGAGCTTGTCGTAGAAGCCGGGGTCGTAGGCCATCGTGTCGTCCATCATCCTGCGGACAAATTCCGAAGGGCACTCCTTTTCCAGGAACTCGCGCGCGTAGCGCTGCAGCGACTCCTGGTCCTCGTTTAGTCCGAAGTCCATTCCGTGTTCCCCCTATCGTCCCGGGTCCTTGGGGAGGCCCAGGACCCGCTCCCCGAGGATGTTGCGCAGGATCTCGGACGTGCCGGCCTCGATCGTGTTGCCGCGCGCCCGCAGGAACGCATACTCCCAGGTGCCGCCGTCCCGCGCGTGCCCGTCGAGCCGTGTCAGCTGGTGCGCCGGGCCCAGGACCCTCGTGGCGGTCTCCGTGAGCCGCTGATTGAGCTCCGACCACACCAGCTTGATCACCGACGCCGCCGGGCCCGGTGCCCCCTTGCGCTGGATGTCCGTGAGCGTGCGCATGATCGCGAAGCGAAGGGCCCTGGTGTGGACGACGTGGCCTGCGATCTCGTCACGCGTGACCGGATCATCCATGGCCGTCCCGCCGGGAGCCGTACGCGAGGGAGTCTTGCCGGCCAGCCGGATCAGCGACTCCAATGTGTTCTCCAGCGACACCTGAAGTCCGGTGCCGAGGTTGGACCGCTCGTGCATCAGCGTGGAGATGGTGACGTGCCAGCCCTGGCCCACCTCGCCCAGGACCGCGTCCTTCGGCACCCGGACGTCGGAGAAGAAGACCTCGTTGAACTCGGCGTCCCGAGTGATCTGCACCAGCGGCCGGACCTCGACCCCCGGAAGGCGCATGTCCACCAGCAGCGCCGTTATGCCCTGGTGGCGGCTCGGGGGGTCCGGGTCGGTGCGCGCCAGCAGAAGGCACCAGTCGGCAAGGTGGGCGTAGGAGGTCCAGACCTTCTGGCCGTTGACCACCCACGCGTCGCCGACATCCACCGCGCGCGTCTGCAGGTTGGCCACGTCGGAGCCTGCGTTGGGCTCGCTGAAGCCCTGGCACCAGATCTCCTCGCCGGACAGGATCTTCGACAGGAAGCGTGTTTTCTGCTCGGGCGTGCCCAGCTGGGCGATCGTCGGCCCGGCGATGTGGGTGCCGATGACCGACGGCAGCTGCGGAGCCTTTGCGCGGCCGATCTCCTCGTTGTAGATGGCGACCTCGGTCGCCGAGGCGTTGCGGCCCCCGTACTCCGAGGGCCAGTGGATGCCGATCCAGCGGTCGGCCGCCATCCGGGCCTGGAAGTGGCGCAGAAAGCCGATCCGGTCGGAGTCGGAGGCCCACCGGCCGCGGTCCATGCCCTGCCAGTCCTCGGGCAGGTTGCGCGCAAGCCACTCGCGCAGCTCGCGACGGAACTGCGCCTCCTGCGGTGAGTCGCGGAAATCCACCAGTCCTCCCGGGTGTCAGGCGCGGGAATGGTACAGCACCGGTGTTGGACGACCGCCGGGTCGCTGCCCCGTCTGCCTTAGACTCTCGGGCGTGGAGCTCAACGCCATCCAGGACTCGATACGCGACCGGTTCGACCGCAAAAGCGCAGGCCGCGAGAAGGCTCTCGCCTGCTCGCGCAAGACGATCCGCAGTTGCGCCAACGGCATCCGGGCCGTGCACCGCAGCGACTGGGACGCGGCGCTGGCGCTGTTCGCCGAAGCCGAGACCAACCTCAGGGAGGCCGAGGGGGCCCTGGCTCCCTTTCCGGAGATCTTCCACGCGGGATTCCTGCAGGACGCCCAGATCGAGTACGTCGAAGCCCGCGCCACCTACGCGATCATCCGGGGCGAGCCGTTCCCGGCCCCCGAGGACGTCCGGATCGGCGAGGCCCCCTACCTCAACGGGCTCGGGGACACCATCGGGGAGCTGCGGCGCCACATCCTGGACCTCATGCGCCATGGAGAGCTGGAGCGCTGCGAGCAGCTTCTTGAGGCGATGGACGAGATCTACGTGGTCCTGACATCGATGGACTACCCGGACGCCATCACCGGCGGTCTTCGGCGCAGGACCGACGTCGCACGGTCGCTGATCGAGCGCACCCGCGGGGAGTTCTCGATAGCGCTGATTCAGCAGGGACTGCGAAACGAGCTGGCCGCACACGCCAGCCGCGTCAGCGGAGCGGACGCCTGACCCTCATGGTCTCTTCGTTCGTTGAACTGACATGACTTCCACCAACAGAAACCTCGCGCTCGTCCTCGTGGTGCTCCTGGTCACCGGCGGTTGCGGCAACGACCGCACGAGACCCCCGCGCCAACGAGTCTCGGTCACTCCGTCCGGCACGGCTTCCGAGCTCGCCGAGCAGAGTCCCGCCAACCCGGCCAATGCAAGCCCGGCCGCCAAAAAGGACGGCACAAAGGCCAGGGCCACGCAGCGTCCGGCCATGCCGACCGGTCCGCTGCCAACGCCGGCCCCCTTCGCCAAGGAGAAGGTCCGCGAGCGGATCACGCTAGAGCAGGCACTGGAGTGGTGGCCGCACCGTCCGGTCCTTCGGGTGGGCACGGCTCCCAAGCCCGGGGGCGAGGAGGCGTGGTTCGCGACCAGCAAGGATGGGGGCCGCAAGGGTGACCCGAACAAGGAGTACACGATCCTGACGCTGGTCCTGCAGTACCCGCCGGACACCGCAGAGACCAAGACCTACTACCAGATCACCGACGCCGGCGGCGCCACCATCTCGATGCGCTTCTTCCCGCCCGGACTGCCGCCCAAGACTCCGGGCGGCAAGCAGGTGCTCGTGCGGAATCGTCCGGCGACGATGTGGGAGCTGTACAAGCAGCCGCACCCCGAGAAGACGGCGTGGCGGGAGTTCGCCGACCAGGACATCCGGGCCGTCAACTGGAGTGAGGCCCTGCCCAACGACCGGGGCCACGTCGACTGGATCGTGGAGATGAACCCGAGGCTGTACTCCGAGGAGCAGACCCTGGAGTTCGTGAACTCCCTGGTGGAGGCCTCCTAGCCCCGGTTCGGCGTCACGAGTCGCGGCCCAGGCTGACCGGGCCGGGGCCGTTCCCCCCGTCGTAATCCGGCAGTCCGTCGATCGCGCCGTAGATCGTCTTAATCACGGCCCGCACCCGGCGGTCGTGCTCGACGGCCCCCGGCAAGCCGTTGGTCACCAGGGCCACGACCAGTCCGGCCTCGGGGTCGGCATAGCCGATGGACGAGGAGTGGCCGCCGTGCCCGAAAGAGCGGGGCCCGCCGATCGGTGCGACCGGCCTGATGCCGTAGCGGACGAACCCCAGCCCCCATGGGACCGCCACGCCAAAGGTGTGGTCCATGCGGTTGACGCGGTGCGTGGCCACCAGCGCCTCGACCGTCTGAGGCCGCAGCAGCGGTTCGCCGCCGCAAAGCAGGCACTCGTAGAAAAGGCCCAGCTCCCTCGCCGGGCCCCGCATTCCTCCCCCCGGATGCACGGCGGACAGCCCCTGCGGTTCGTTCCAGGACGCCACCGCGTACTGCGGCGCCGGGTTCTTTGGGTGGGCATGGGCGATCAGCGGTCCCAGCCTCGACTGCTCATCGGGCGGGATCCCGAGCCGCGTGGACGTCATGCCGAGGGGCCCCAGCACGTCCTGCGCCAGGTACTCGTCGATGCGCCGGCCGTCCACTCTGCGCACGATCTCCGCCAGCACCACCCACCCGGAGGCCGGGTGGTAGCCCGCGAACTTGCCAGCCGGCCACTCCGCCGGCGTCTCGCACACCGCGCGGACCTGTTCGTCCCAGTCCCAGAACCGCATCCTGGCGGGGATCTTGCGGAAACCGCCGGTGTGGGTGAGGACGTGGCGGATCGTGACTGCGTCCTTGCCTGCGGCCGCGAACTCCGGGATAAAGCGGGCCACCCTGTCGTCCAGCGACAGAAGCCCCGCCTCCCACAGCCGTGCGACCGCCACCGCCGTCAAAGGCTTCCCGGACGAAAACCACAGCGTGATGTGGTCCGGGGTCATGGGGACCCCGGGACTCGCCTCCCCAACCGCTTCGTCCAGCACAACGTCGCCGCCCAAGGACACGTACAGCTGGGCCCCGTCGTGCTCGTGCGGGATCCGCTCCAGCAGGACGTCCAGCGCCCGTCGTGCGCCGTCAAGGTCGATGGCCGGCATGGGAACGCAGGTTGGGGGACATGGGCGAAGACGGCGACGTTAACCTAGTGCCATGCGCCCCCGCCTCAGGCCTTGGATGGTGCTCGCCGTCTGCATCGCGCAGATCGTCGCGGCCTTGCTTTCGCTCGGCTACCGCTGGGCCGCCACGTCGACGCCGGTCACACTGCGCGAGGCGACGGTGAGGTTCTCGTCCGCAAGTGGGCCGGCGGTTGGCGCCGCGCTCGACTCGCAGCAGCGGGCGGCCGCGACCGCGGGCTCCGGCGGCAGAGCCGGAGCTCCGGAGTCGGGTGCTCCTGCCGGTGTCCTGCCGCAGGCGCGCGCGATCGGCGCCCCGGGCCAGGCCGCGCAGAAGCCGACTGCGCCGCCGCCGCCCGGGATCTACTCGTGGGAGACCAAGGGAACCGAGCAGGGGATGCTGCTCGAGCGGGTCCTGCCGGAGTCGTCGTATTCGCACCTGCGCGCGACCGAGGCCGGATGGACGATGGACCACATCTACTCCGGTGAGCACCGCGAGTGGCTGGACATGACCTCGGCCCCCGACGGGATGTTCCTCAACGGCCTGCGTACGAAGGTGGCTTTCGGACCGCTGGACCCCAGCCCCAGCCTGGACTTCGACGCCCCCGTCCGGCTCACGATGTCGCCTGCCGAGGCCGGACAGCGCTGGACCGGGGAGTGGCATGGCAGGACGTCCGGTTCATACGAAGGCCGCACGGTCGAGCAGAGCAAGCTGACGCTGGGGGCCGAGGAGATCGACGCGTGGCAGGTGGAGGTCGTCCTGAAGCTCACAGGGGAGGCCGAGGGCACCATCCGTATGAACCTGTGGGTCGCGCCAGGGACGGGCATGATCGTCCGCGGGGCCCACGAGCGAGATGTGCGTGCCAGCTCCGGCTCCTACTCCGCCCGCTGGACCGACCAGCTGCTCTCCATGCGCCCAGAGGTGCCGGCGGCTTAGGGGCGGTTCGAGGCGCGACTACAATGGTCGCGATCCGGGGGCGTAGCTCAGTTGGTAGAGCGCTGCGTTCGCAACGCAGAGGTCGACGGTTCGAATCCGTTCGCCTCCACGAACAGCGTGGCCGGTCAGAGGGTATGCGAGCCCTCTGGGCAACCGGCCGTGTGGCCTGCAGTGCAGGAGTGTCCGCACCGGTCTCCTACACATCAGGGCTACGGGGCCACGAGGGGTTGTCAGCCGACGTCGAACCCCCGCCTCCGCAGGGAGTCGCGGAGTCTGAGCAGAGCTAGATCCTTCGCCTTTGCTTCGAGCATGACGTCGAAATCCTGCGCCCCGTCGGAGGCGGTCAGAAACGCTTCAAAGCTCATCGGATCGATGAGGTCGCTGTGCGCATGAGGCGCAGGTAGGTCGTACCGGTTCGTCATCCGCGCGTTGGTCTTCACGCGGCTCTCCAGCACCTGCGTCTGAGGAGAGGAGAAGTGGATCTTGGGGACGACGTCGGCCGGCCAAGTGTCCAAGGCGAGACGAAGCGCCTCGGGCAACGGAATTCGGTCGGGATCGTTGCAGTGGTGGTGGAGCACGTCGAAGGTGACCGGCACCGATGTCCGCGCGTGCAGATCGAGCACGTGGGCGAGCGAGAAGAGGCGGTCGTCGTTCTCCACCACCAGCCGGGCGCGGGCACGTTCACTCAACCTCTCGAACCCTGCCAGAAAGCGGTCCAGCGCGGCTGTGGGTCCACCTGCCATACCTCCGACGTGGACAACGACCACCGCCTCCGGCCCCAGGTCCATCGCGTCGAGCAACGACGCCTGTACCTCGAGCTCCCGTACGGCGTTCGCTTGCACGTCCAGGTTCTCGGAGTTGAGGACGGTGTACTGGCCGGGATGGACCGACAGCCGCAGCACGAGCGCTCGCGCCCTCGTGCCCACCTCAGCCAGCCGCGCCGCACACTCCGGTATCTGGTCCCAGAACTGCGGCATGTCCGGATGACTCGCATACGGAGCGACGGCCGTTGCCATCCGGTACATCGAGATCGCGTTGCGCTCCAGGTACGAGAAGATCCCGTCGAGGAAGTCGAGCGAACGCGACAGGTGGGGACCCGACTGCCAGCGGCGAGTGTCGTGCGAAGGAAGGCCCCCGTCGCCCAGCACCTTCACCGCGAAGCCCAGCCTCACGGGACCAACTCCGATCCTGCCAGTGCGTCCAGCAACCGCTCGAATGTCTCCGGACCGAGGCTCCCGCCGGTGGCCGCTGGGTGACCATGGGCATACTCGCCCTGCACATCGGGCAGTGCATGTCGTAGAAGCTTTCGCAGGTCGCCCGTCCCCCCGCGCACAACGAAATTGACCTTCCCGGGCAGGTACTCGTCATTCGCCACGAGCACCACCCGCGGAGCGAGCCGTCTCTTCCATGCCTGGGCCACGAGCGGATGAATCTGGTACGGAGATGTGAACCTGATCAGCGCGAGGTCGCCCCGCATCTGGGGCGGGGTCCGCAGTGCCTGCTTGTAGGCGGCCGTCCACTCTTCCTTTGCCTCACGCAGGATCTGGATTCGCGGGTCGCGCAAAGCGGAAGCCGCGTCTGGGTGGTCCACGAGCAGCGCCAGGGCTTCCCGTACCGGTCCGTCCGGTAGTCGGCGTGGCGCGTTGATGAGGGGCGTCAGGCGCCGGATCGGTCCTGCCGGCGCCTGCTCAAGTCCTGGAAGGCTGAAAGCTGCCGTTCCCAAGTCGCCAAATGCCCCCATGGCGGCAAGCCACATGGGCGGCTCCGGCACGATGCGGGCCACCAGGACGGACGTGCTGACCTCGGGTCTCTCGCCGAACCCGGATACGAGTACTTGGTCGTCCCGCGGCTCGGCTTCCGGCGCGTGGTGGTCAACGATCAGACCCGGAGGGCCGCCCTGCCGCATCCCCCAGTCGAGCACCGCGAGCTCGCCGGCCGGCAGCTTCGCCGCCCCGAATGGCGTTTTGCCGCGCCCCAGCAGGACAGCGGGCTCCGCGGACTCACCGCGAAACCGGAGGGCGAGGGCGCCCGCCGCGAGACCGTCGGCGTCCGTGTGTGGGACGACGGCCCGAGCGGCCCGCAGAGCCTCCAGCGCGGTTCCGTAGGGCGTGCGGTCATGTGACATTCACTAGGCATTCCCTCACTCGGACGTGGCGAACCAATCGTCGACGCCTGCCGGGCACCGGGTGGTCAGGATCCGGGGGGGTAGCTCAGTTGGTAGAGCGGCCCCCCCCGGGCTACCCGCAGCTCGGCGAACCCGTGGGCCGTCGGGCCGCTCGTATAGATCCGGCTACTTACGCCCCGTCCGATCAGAGTTGCTCAGGTGGCTTCGCTGGATCCGGGCGGCCCCGTGTGCGCCGGAAGGGCGCCCGCCTCGCCGGCGACCACCTCAGCCGTCGCCGCGCCGTAGGACCGCTGCCGGTCCCGCACGTGGGCGGCGACCGGAAGACCGACGTAGCGCCGGGACAGGTGTCCGAGTGCGAAGGCGGCCCCGTACGTCACCGCCACGTAGGCCCAGTAGGCGTTCCGCTTTAGGCCCGTGAGGGCCAGGAGGATCACCACCGGGTAGTGCCACAGGTAGCCCCCGTACGTGCGCTCGCTCAGCCACACGCCGGCCCTCGGGGACAGCATTCTGGACGGGACGCTATCCGGCCGCCACAAAACGCACGCGCAGATCACCGTGGCGAGGATGCCGGAAAGGACGAACCCGTAGCTGTACGCGAAGCGAGGCGGCAGGTGCTTCACAACGAGAAACGCCAGAGTCGAAAGCGAAACCGTGGCGGCGGCCGGCAGTGCCCGAGCGACGACGACCGGCAAACTGCGACGACGAACGTGCAGAAGGGCCAGCAGGCAGCCGAAGAGGAACCCATCGGCCCGCGTGTGCGGCAGGACGTACGTTGCGCCGTAGGGTTTGCCATCCCAGGTGACCGCGCGAAGGCCGGCGCTTAGCCCTGCGATCGTCAGCAGGCACGCTGCCAGCAGGGCCGGGCGCCGGCGCAAGGCGAGCATGAGGACTGGCGCAGCCAGATAGAACTGCACCTCGAGCGCCAACGACCACAGGTGATTGAGGCCACCCTCGGTGTCTGCGGCGAAGGCGAACGTGAAGTTCACGAAGCTCCCCACGGTCGAAACGGCCACAAGCGCGAAGTCCTGCCAGTCGCGGCTGACCATCAGGTAAGCGCCGATGGGCGTCAAGAGAGCGAGCATGACCAGCAGCTCGGGCAGGATCCTGACCGCTCGGGAGCGCAAGTGCCAGACCACGACATCCCGGGCGGGCGCCGATGGTGTGAGCAGCCGGACGCCTATGAGGTAACCGCTGAGGACCAGAAACCAGTCCAGGGCGTAAAACCCCCCGTCGATCCTGGGCAGGTTGAGATGTGCCGCGATGACCGTGAGGAAAGCGACCGCACGCAGCCCGTCCAAGCCAGGGACGTGTGACGGCCTTGACTCCACTCGCGACTCCCTCGAAATTCAACCGACCTGATCCGCCGGCGTCCGCGACACGACTGCGTCGGCACCCATGCGAACGATCGCGCGAATTGTGACATGGGACCCGTGGCTCGCCCGCCAGCCGAGACGCCGCTTTGAGTCGTTCCGGGCTCCTAAGTCCTCAGGTCAAGTAGAGAAGCCGCCGCTCGCTGCGGAGATTGGCGAACCCGACCCCTGGGAAAGAGACGAGGACCGGACCCCGCCAAGGCTGAAAGGACTGAGATGTCGTCTCACTCCGCGCCGCCCCCTGGGGAAGCTTCAACCGACGAGCCGGTTCCGCCTCAGACGGGGGAGGGGGCCGAACCCGACTCCCCGCTGGACCTGGACCGCCCCGAGTGGCGCCAGTCCCTGAAGCGGACCGTCAACGAGATCCAGACCGATCGCATACCGCACGTCGCGGCGGGCATGGCCTTCTACTGGTTTCTGTCGCTGTTTCCGGCCCTGATTGCGCTTGTCGGCTTCCTCGGGTTGTTCGGGGCCGGTCCGGCCGCGGCAGGGCAGATCATCAAGGGGGTCCGCTCGATCCTTCCCGGTGACGCGGCCAACGTCCTGGTGGACGCCCTCAGCGACTCGGCCACACAGTCCGGCCGGGCGTCAGTGGTGGCGGCCGTCGTCGGTATCCTTCTCGCCCTGTGGAGCGCATCGTCGGGGATGGCAGCGCTTCAAAACGGGCTGAACATCGCCTACGACGTCCCCCACGACCGCAGGTTCGTCAAGCGTCGCCTCGTCGCATTCCTCCTGCTGGCGATCGTCGCGCTCCTGGCGGGGACCGCTTCCGCGCTGTTGGTGTTCGGCGCGCCCCTGGGCGACGTCATCCGCAGATCCTTCGCCGCGGGGGCCGTATTCGTGCCGGTGTGGACCGTGCTGCGGTGGGTGCTGACGCTCCTGCTCATGAGCGTGCTCTTCGCCGTCGTGTACTACCTGGGGCCGAACCGTGAGTCACCGTCGTGGCGTTGGATCAGCCCGGGCGGGTTCCTCGGGACGCTGATCTGGATCCTGGCGTCGGTGGGCTTCTCGCTGTACGTGACCAAGTTCGGCAACAACGCCAGGACCTACGGCGCTTTGGCGGGCGTGGTGATCCTGCTCCTTTGGCTGTACCTCACGGGGCTGGCGGTGCTCGTGGGAGGCGAGTTCAACTCCGAGCTCGAGAGGCAGGCGGCAAAGCGCTCTCAGCCGGAATAGCCAGGCATAGTGGTAGCGATGACCGGACGTGCGGTGATGCTCGTGCTGTTCCTGGCCGTTGTCAGCTGCACGCCGGATGAGCCGGCGAGATCACGGTCTCCCCGCCCCTCATCAACGATTGCCACGTCGTCTTCAGAGCCGTCGCCGGCTCCCGATCGGACTGCAGCTGCTGCCTTGAACTTCCGGTGCGACAAGCAACAGGGCGGGGACGGCAGCGCGTCCATGCTTCTCGACGACGTCCGGACCGGGGTCCACCCCGAGCTGCGCAGCGAGAGGATCGTGTGGACCTTCAGTCCCGTCAGGGGTGAGGACGTCGTCCCGAGGTGGCTGCTGGAGCAGGCTCGGCCCCCGCTGCTACGGGACGGTTCCGGCGACCCCATCAAGGTCGACGGGTCGTCGTTTTTCCGGCTGACTGTCTTCGCCTCGGGAGTAGACACCTCGGGCGACGAGTTCCGGCTGCACTACACCGGCCCCAAGCGATTCGTGGGTTCAAAGGTCGTCGCCGAGGTGGCCGAGGCCGGCGACTTCGAGAACACGATGACCTGGTACATCGGGATGCGCCGTAACTCCTGCGCGGCCGTGCACACCTTGAGGGGGCCGGTCCGGATCGTGGTCGACGTCGAGGCGCCCGACTGACCGGCCGCAGACCGACGGCCCATCTCGTCCACGGCTATCTCGGCGCAGGCAAGACCACCTTCGCGCGCCGGCTCGAAAGCGAGACCGGAGGGGTCCGGCTGTCAATCGACGAGTGGTACCTCCGGCTGTATCACGACGGTGTTCGAACCCATGAGCTGAACGACGAGTGGCTGCGAAGGGTGTGGCGGGTCCTGGACGACCTGTGGCCCCGGCTGGTCTTTGCCGGCGTCGATGTCGTCCTCGACTTCGGCTACAGGAGGCGCGCGGAGCGAAATCGAGCTCGTGGCCTCGCCGAGGAGGTGGGAGCCGATGCGCTTCTCCACTGGGTGCGGACGCCCGACGAGGTCGCGCGAGACAGGTGCGTCGCCCGCGCCGGCGCCGACAGCTTCGTTGTGGATTCGGACGCTTTCGAGGCGCTGAAGATGAAGTTCGAGCCCTTGGGCCCTGACGAGGACCACGTCGTCTACGAGGGCTGACGTCGCTGCCAAGTCCGGACCACGACTCCCGCGCATGTTGCGCGCGTCACGGCTACGTTAGGCGTCCTTCAGGAGGACCAATGCTTCTCCAGATCTCCACGACGCACGAGCCGGCCACGGACCTCGGGTACCTGCTCCATAAGCACCCCGGCCGCCGGCAGGCCTTTGACCTGCCGTTCGGAACGGCGCACGTGTTCTACCCCCAGGCCCGCGAGGACCTCTGCACCTGCGCGCTCCTCCTCGACGTGGATCCCGTGGGACTCGTACGTCGGGGGCAGGGCAGCGATGCTCCACTGGAGCAGTACGTCAATGACCGTCCGTACGTGGCTTCGTCCTTCCTCAGCGTCGCGATCGGCCGCGTGTTCAGGTCCGCGCTGGCAGGACGGTGTCCGGAGCGCCCGGACCTCGCAACGACGCCCATCCCCCTGGAGGCGCGGCTCCCGGTAGTGCCCTGCCGGGGCGGGGAGGACCTGCTGCGCGCGCTGTTCGTCCCGCTTGGCTACGACCTCGAGATCCAGAGGCACCCGCTTGACCCCCGGTTCCCGGACTGGGGCGACAGCCCGTACCTGACCGTCACCCTGCGTGCGAATGCGCGCCTGCAGGACCTGCTCTCGCACCTGTACGTCCTCATCCCGGTCCTGGACGCCACAAAGCACTACTGGATCGGTGACCACGAGGTCGACAAACTGCTGCGCCACGGCGAAGGGTGGCTCGG
Organism: Actinomycetota bacterium; assembly: GCA_035536535.1. NCBI lineage: Bacteria > Bacillati > Actinomycetota > Actinomycetota bacterium. The sequence continues at coordinate 16,456 of DATLNZ010000064.1, forward strand.
CTCCCACCCTCAGCGCGAGGAGATCGTCCGTCGCTACCTCAAGCGCAACCGTCCTCTCGTGCGCCAGGCGCTGGAACGCCTGGTGGCCGAGGAACAGCCGGATTCCCCCGACGAGCAGGCGGAGAAGGCACTGGGCGAGGAGGCCGCGGTCGAGCGGCCCCTGCGACTGCACGAGCAGCGGATCGACGCCGTCGTGGGCGAGCTGCGAGCGAGCGGCGCACGGAGGGTCCTGGACCTCGGGTGCGGGCAGGGCAGTCTTATCCAGACCCTCATCGGTGACGCTCAGTTCACGGAGATCGTGGGGCTGGACGTCTCCCACCGCGCGCTCGAGGTGGCTGCGGAGCGCCTGCGGCTGGATCAGCTCTCGCCGCAGCAGCGCGACCGCGTGAAGCTGCTGCACGGCTCCCTCACCTACGCCGATCGCCGTATCCACGGCTTCGACGCGGCGGCGGCCGTCGAGGTGATCGAGCACCTGGACCCACACCGCCTCGAGTCGTTCGAGCGGGTGGTGTTCGAGCGCGCGAGGCCGGCGACGGTGGTGGTGACGACTCCGAACGCTGAGTACAACGTCCGCTTTCCCGCCCTGCCCGGTGATGCCTACAGGCACCGCGACCACCGTTTCGAATGGAGCCGCGACGAGTTTGCCGCCTGGACCGCCCGGCTGCACGAGCGCTTCGGCTACTCCGCGCGGCACCTGCCCGTGGGAGCCGAGGACCCCCAGGTCGGGCCAGCTACGCAGATGGCGGTGCTGTCGCTGTGAGCATCCAGATACCTGACCTGTCTCTCGTGGCGCTCGTCGGGGCGTCGGGGTCCGGCAAGTCCACCTTCGCCGCAAAGCACTTCCTCCGGACGGAGGTGCTGTCCTCAGACTTCTGCCGCGGCTTGGTTGCCGACGACGAGAACGACCAGGAGGCCAGCAGCGACGCGTTCGACGTCCTGTATTACATCGCCGGCAAGCGCCTTGAGGCCGGACGTCTGGTGGTCGTGGACGCCACAAATGTCCAGCGCGACTCCCGCAAGCCGCTCGTCGAGCTGGCGCGCCGCTACCACTGTGTCCCGGTGGCGATCGTGCTGGACCTGCCGGAGAAGGTCTGCCTTGAGCGCAACCGCGGACGCGACGACCGGACGTTCGGCCCCCACGTCATCGGCCGCCAGATCCAGCAGCTGCGGCGGTCCCTGAGGGGGCTTGAGCGCGAGGGTTTCCGGAACGTGTTCGTGCTGCCGTCGGTGGAGGAGGTCGAGTCGGCGACGATCGAGCGTCGTCCGCTGTGGGTCGACCGCCGCATCGACACCGGCCCCTTCGACATCGTCGGCGACGTCCACGGGTGCTGCGACGAACTCGAGGAGCTGCTCGGCCTCCTGGGCTATGAGGTGACGGAGGTGCGTCCGGGAGCCGGCCTTGACTCCGGACCCGTGTACGCGCACCCCGAGGGGCGGCGCGCCGTGTTCCTCGGTGACCTCGTGGACCGTGGCCCGCGCGTCTGCGACACGCTGCGACTGGTGCGCAACATGGTCGGATCCGGCAGCGCGCTCTGCGTTCCCGGTAACCACGACGTGAAGCTCGTCCGGAAGCTGCGCGGGAGGGACGTTGCCATCACTCACGGGCTCGACCGGACACTCGCGGAGATCGACGCCCTTCCGGACGAGGAGCGGGACCTCTTCCGCAAGAACGCGATCGATTTCCTGGACGGCCTCATCAGCCACTACGTCCTCGACGAAGGACGGCTCGTGGTCGCACACGCGGGGATGAAGCAGGAGCTCGCGGGCCGCGCCTCGCGCAAGGTCCGGGACTTCGCCCTCTACGGTGAGACGACCGGTGAGACCGACGAATTCGGGCTGCCCGTCCGCTACGAGTGGGCCGCGGAGTATCGCGGACAGGCGAAGGTCGTCTACGGACACACCCCGGTCCCGGAGTCCGAGTGGCTCAACCGGACGATCAACATCGACACCGGCTGCGTGTTCGGCGGCCGCCTGACCGCCCTTCGCTACCCGGAGCGCGAGCTGGTTTCCGTTGCCGCCCGCCGTACCTACTCCGATCCTGTGCGTCCCTTCCCCGTCGAAGAAACGGGACTGTCGGCGCAGCAGGCAAGCGACGACCTGCTGGACATCGACGATGTCATGGGCCGGCGGATCGTGGCGACCGAGCTGATGGGAAACGTCACCATCCGGGAGGAGAACGCGGCGGCGGCGCTTGAGGCGATGAGCCGGTTCGCTGTGGACCCCCGGTGGCTCGTCTACCTGCCACCCGCGATATCGCCTTCTGAGACCGCGGCTTCGGTGGACCTCCTCGAGCACCCGAAGGAGTCCTTCGACTACTACCGCAAGCAGGGTGTGCCGAAGGTGGTCTGCCAGGAGAAGCACATGGGCTCGCGGGCGGTGCTGGTGGTGTGCCGCGACCACGACACCGGCCGGACGAGGTTCGGCCTCCGCGAAGGCGGGTGGGGCATCGGCTACACGCGCACCGGACGCCGCTTCTTCGACTCTCCGCCGCTGGAGTCGGCCGTGCTGGAGCGGGTTCGGACGGCGATGCAGACCTCGGGCCTGTGGGACGAGCTCGGGTCGGACTGGGTCGTCCTGGACTGCGAGGTCATGCCGTGGTCGTTCAAGGCGCAGGACCTGCTGCGGAGGCAGTACGCCGCCGTGGGTACAGCTGCTCGCGTGGCGCTCGGGGAGACGGATTCGCTCTTGCGGGAAGCCGAGGCTTCGGGCATCGACGTCTCTCAGCTTCTGGACGCAGTGCGGGAGCGCCTCCGCAGCACCGACCTTTACGCGCGAGAGTACGGGCGCTACTGCTGGGGCGTGGAGGGCGCTGACGACCTGAAGGTAGCTCCGTTCCACATTCTCGCTTCGGAAGGGGCCGTCCACGCCGATCGCGACCACCTGTGGCACATGTCGGTGATCCAGCGCCTGTCGGACGCTGATCCCGGTCTGCTTGTGCCGACATCGCACCGGGTCGTGGACGTGGGGGACCAGGCATCGGAAAGAACCGCCACCGAGTGGTGGGAGGAGCTGACCTCGGCGGGCGGGGAGGGGATGGTCGTTAAGCCGTTGGACTTCGTCGTGCGCAGCCGCCGCGGACTGGTGCAGCCGGCGCTCAAGTGCCGGGGCCGCGAGTACCTGCGGATCATCTACGGACCCGAGTACACCCTGCATTTGGACAGGCTGCGGTCCCGTTCCCTCGGCCCGAAGAGGTCGCTTGCGCTGCGGGAGTTCACCCTGGGGCTCGAGGCCCTGAGTCGGTTCGTTGACCGGGAGCCTCTACGGCGCGTGCACGAGTGCGTATTCGGGGTCCTCGCGCTGGAGGCCGAGCCGGTCGACCCGCGGCTGTGAAGACTCAGGCTTCCGACAGACACTCCAGGAGCCGGGCTCTCGTGTCCGCAGGCTCGATCACCTCGTCCACGTAGCCCCCATGCGCCGCCGGCCATGGAGTGCACTGCTGCCGCTTGTACTCGTCCTCCAGCTCGGGACGAAGCTCCGGCGATTCGGCCAACTTCCTTCTCTGCAGGATGCTGACGGCGCCACGCGCGCCCATAACGGCGATCTCGGCCCCCGGCCAGGCAAAGGCATAGTCTGCGCCGAGGTCCTTGGCGTTCATGACGATGTATGCACCGCCGTACGCCTTGCGGAGCACGACCGTCACGGTCGGGACCGTAGCCGAAGCGAACGCCTGAAGGAACGCGGCGCCGTGCCTGATGACGCCGGCCACCTCCTGGCCTCGTCCCGGAAGGAAGCCCGGTGTGTCCACCAGCACGACAACCGGCAGCCTCAGCCGGTCGCAGAGGCCCACGAACCATGCGCCCTTCTGAGAGGCGTGGACGTCGATCGTCCCCGCCATCGACTGCGGCTGGTTGGCTACCACTCCC
>DATLNZ010000065.1 GCA_035536535.1 Actinomycetota bacterium
ACACGGCAAGTCGTGCAGGTCCCGGGTGGCAAGGCGGTGTTCCCTTCGCTGTCCGTTGCGGAGCACTTTCGGATGGCGCTGTGGCTCGTGCCCACCGGCGGCGCCGACGAGGTCGAGCGCGCGCTGGACCACTTCCCCGTCCTGCGGGAGCGGTGGGACCAAGCGGCGGGCACGCTGTCGGGGGGGCAGCAGCAGATGCTCGGGCTGGCCATGGCGCTGGTCACGCGTCCGCGGCTGTTGCTGATCGACGAGCTTTCGCTGGGGCTTGATCCAACGACCGTCTCGCGCCTGCTCGACGTCGTGCGCGCGATCAACGAGCAGGGGACGGCGATCGTGGTTGTGGAGCAGTCCCTGGACATCGCCGCCTCCATCGCCCACCGCGCCTACTTTTTGGAGAAAGGACAGGTCCGCTTTGAAGGACCACCGGCCGAGCTGCTCGAGCGTCCGGACATCGCGCGCTCGGTGTTTTTGGCTCCCGCGTCCGGCGCCGGGGCTTCGCGGCGGAGGCGCAGGGCCGCGGACCCCGGGCCCCCGGTGCTGCGGATCGAAGGCCTTCGCAAGAGCTTCGGCGGAATTGTCGCCGTGGACGGCGTCGACCTCGAACTGCCCCCGGACCGCATCGTCGGGCTCATCGGGCCCAACGGCTCCGGCAAGACCACGCTGTTCGACCTCATCTCCGGACATCTCACCGCCGACGAAGGCCGCATCGAGTTCGGGGGACGGGACGTCACCGCCTGGGGGCCGCACCGGCGTTCGCTGGCCGGGCTCGGACGGTCGTTCCAGGACTCGCGGATCTTCGGCTCCCTCCCTGCATCCGCGAACCTTGCCGTGGGGCTGGACCGCCACGCCCAATGCCGCGACCACCTGGCGTCCGCGCTGTGCCTGCCCGCCGCCTGCCGCGCCGAGGCCGGGACGCGAAGCCAGGCCGACGAGATCGCCGGCCTGCTGGGACTGGACCGCTACCGCGAGTCGCCGGCAGCGGAGCTTTCCACCGGGACGCGCCACATCGTCGACCTGGGGATGGCCCGCGGACACCGTCCGAGCGTTCTGCTGCTGGACGAGCCATCGTCGGGGATCGCACAGAGGGAGGCCGAGGCGCTGGGCCCCCTGCTGCGGGGGGTCCAGGAGGAGCTGGGCTGCGCGATGCTCGTTATCGAGCACGACATGAGCCTGCTCGCGTCCGTCGCCGACGAGATCGTGGCTCTGGAGGGGGGCCGGGTCATCGCCCGCGATACTCCGGGGCGCCTGCTGCGCAACAGGCGAGTCGTGCGCTCCTACCTGGGACGCACGACGAGCTGAACCGGGTCGGCCCCACGTTTCGGGGGGGTAAGCGCGGCAGATCTCAGACCAACGGAGGATGTACGGCAGCCGCGGCGCCGCCACGATCGGCATGTGGCTCGAAGTCCGATCAGGAGGCACGGGATCCCGAGTCTCTCGACACAAGGAGAGCGTCATGACGCATTCGATTGGTGTCGGCCGCCTCAGGCTGTTGGCAGCCATCGTGGTCGCAACCAGCATCCTGCAAAGTGGCGGTTCCGCAGCCGCGCGCACCAGCGGTGAGCACTGTTTCACCCCGGGCGGAGCCGACCTCAACCAGCTGCATGGAACGGACGCTCGCATCGTGGCTCCCTTTTGTCGGGAGGTCCTGGCCGGGGAGCGCTGGATCCCGGCCGCGGCGTGGGTAGCGAACTCTCACTACGAAGTTCTTCCGGCGGGATATGTTCCGGCCGCCCCCTATCCGATAGAGGACTTCAACGCGAAGTTCGTTCGCGCCCGATATGTCATCGATCGCGGGTCGAGGCAAGAGCGGAGTTGGACATTTCTCGCCTCGGAGGTAGTGCGCGAGGGCCTGACGTATCCCGGCACGGATCTACCGATGTCGGCGCTGATCGCGGTCCTTCGACCGTTGCCTGTCGGACGGCACTCCGCCGACATCTTCGTCACGATGAGCGCCGACCACTGGGACGGCTTCGGAGACGACCCCGCCGTCGACCTCGTCCGCGCCGGCGAGACTCACTGGGCCAGCGTGAGCTTCACTGTCCGGCCGTCCGGGTAATGAGCTGGTCCGCAAGCGCCGGACTCCAACCACCATCATGTGCGGCCTAGTGCGTGCCGGTGTTCGCGTCACTCCGGTCAGTCACTGCGATGGTGGTGCGAGACGGTCCAGGATCTCCTTGGGCGTCTGCACGCGCACGCGGCGGGCCGCCTTCTCGATCTCGGCGGGGATCCCACCGGTCGCGGCGCAGATCCCAACCACTGCGGACACGTTGTCGACCGTGACCTCGAACGTGGGATCGACCAAGGCGGCGCGGTCGCTGAACAACTGCACCGAAGGCCACTGAAGGACGTCCTCCACTCGTTCGGGCGTTCCGCCCGGCACCGCCAGGGGAGCAAGTTCAAAGACCCTTTCGCCGTGAATTGCCAGGGGCCGCCGGGCCGTCGCGAGGATGTGGCCGCGAACGCCCGCGCCGGCGATGTCCTGCACGGCGCGCGCCACGTGGGGCTCGTCGCACCCGTCCAGGATGAGCAGGAGCCGTCCCTTTTCGAGCAGGACCGCTATGGCGTCGGCCGGGGTCGAACCCGCGGCTCCCAGCGCTGCGCAGATCCGCCGCCCCAGCTCCGACGGCGTCGCGCCGGCCGCGTCCACCAGCCAAACCCCGTCCTCGGCCCCCGCAACGGCGACGGCGCCGGCTTGCAGAGCCAGCCGGGTCTTGCCGACTCCCGCAGGGCCGGTAATGGTGACGACGGGCGCCTTCGTCCAGAGCTGCGCAAGCTGAACGACCTCCTCGTCGCGGCCGACAAACGACGTCCACTGCTCGGGAAGGTTGTGACAGCGGCTGTCCAGCGACATCAGCGGCGGGAATCTGGAGGGGGCGTCCGTTTCGTCCAGCTGCCAAAGGCGCAGTGGGACGTCCAGATCGCGCAGCACGTGGTGACCCAGGTCGTCCAGGCGCCAGCCCGGGGGGAGCCGTCCATCGACGGCTCTGGCAACCGGATCCGACAGGACGGTCTGTCCGGGGTGGGCCACACCGCGGATCCGTGAGGCCCGATTCACAGGGGGGCCGAAGTGGTCCCCGCCTCGCGACCGGACGGGCCCCGCGTGCACCGCCGCACGCATACGAATCCCCGCTGGGCCCGCCTTCTCCGCCATCCTGATCGCGACCACGCAGTCGACGGCGTCCTGCTCTGTGTCGAACACGCAGAACGACGCCTGCATCTCGCCGCCGATGCGCACCACCTCGCCCCGGTGGAGGTCGGCCTTCCGGCGAATGATCGCCCCGTGCTGCGTTACGCCAGGGCCCTCGTGCACTCCCGGGAGGTCGGTGAGAAGGATGGCGACCTGCCGCATCCCAGGGGGCCTAACCTGCGAGCTCTTGAGGATCCTGGTCGGCGAACTCGTCGATCAACGCGTCGAGCGCGTCGTGGTCCAGGGACTCGGTCCACATCTGGTCAAAGGCATCCGCACCGACTGCGGCCCGGGCTCGCACCTGAATTCCTTCGACACGCGCGAGACGATTTGGCGGCAACGAAACTCCGCCTCGCGCGCGCCGCGCTTCCGCACAAGCTGCGGCCCTGATCGCACCGCTCGCGTCTCCTTGCTGGAGCAGCGCGTCCGCCAGCTCCTCGAGCATGTCCACCACGTAAATCTCATTTTGCGAATCCCGCGCGAGCTGCAGCGCCTCCACCGCGCATGCTCTCGCCCTGTGGAGGTGCCCCAGCTGCCCATTCGCCTCGCTCAAACCTCCGAGGCAGCCGATCTCCAGCCTGCTATGCCCGATCTTGCGCGCAAGGGCGAGACTCTGCTCGAGGTGCACAACAGCCTGGCGCGGGTCCCCCAACGCGAGGATCGTCAAGCCCAGATCGCCCGTGGCCTCGGACAGCGAGACCTGGTCCCCGACGCGCTCCGCGAGCTCGATGCACCGCTGCATCACCGGCACCGAAGCCTCGGGGTTGCCGATCTCGCGATGCTCCACGCCCAGAAGCCCCTGGATCTTGGACTCCAAGGCCTCGTCACGCAGCTCTTGTGCGGTGCGCGCGGCGTCGGACAGCGCGGCGATCGCGGCTGCGTGGTCACCGGCGGCACTGTCCAAGCCGGCCATGTTCGCCAGAATCGCGGCCTCGTACCTGCGGTCGCCCTGTGCTCGCGCGAGGGCGAGCGCCTCCTGGTACAGAGGCCGTGCCCGGTCCGGGTCGGGCTTCGCCGAGAAGTTCGCCAGGTTGACCAACGCAGGGCACAGGTAAGTGATGTCACCGAGGTCGCGGGCCCGGTCCACCGCTTCCGTCAGCAGCTCTAGCGCGCCGGCCGGGTCGCCGAGCTTGCGCAGCACTGTCCCCAAGCCGCTCAGCAGGTTCACGAGGTTCACGCCCGGGTCGTAGGCCCGCGCGAGCGGGATCGCCTCTTCGCACGCGGCCCGAGCCGCGTCGAGATCCCCCTGGTCCCCGCAGACATTGGCCAGCGCACTGAGGCATCGCGACAGCTCCACCTGATCGCCTTCCCGCCGCAGCTGCTCCGCCGACGTCGCGAGCCACCTGCGCGCCTCGCCCAGATAGCCTCTTGAGCGCCAGAAGCGGGCAAAGTCCCGGACGATGATCCTCGCCATCTTGGCGTGG
>DATLNZ010000066.1 GCA_035536535.1 Actinomycetota bacterium
GGAGACACCTCGCTCGTCACGTCCCTTGCCCGCAAGCAGGCCCGGACGGCCCGATGATCCTTGTATCCAGCCACAATGGAGGCCCGGGCATGGACGCCGGATGGAGCGTCCTGTCGTCCGGGGGAACGGCCCTGGACGCCGTCGAGGCGGCCTGCCGGCTCGTCGAGGACGAGCCCTCCGACCACACCGTCGGGTACGGCGGCTATCCCAACGTCGTGGGCGAGGTGGAGCTCGACGCCTCGATCATGGACGGGTCCACCAGGCGGGCCGGCGCCGTCGGGGCCCTTCGCGGCTACCGTTACGCGATCACCGTCGCGCGAGCGGTCATGGACAGGCTCCCCCACGTGCTGATCACCGGCGACGGGGCGGCGCGGATCGCAGAAGAGCTCGGCATGCAACGCGAGGACCTGCTCACGCCTGAAGCGCGCCGTGTGTGGCAAGCAGGCGTCGACCGCCACGGAGGACAGATCACGGGCCGGTCGATGTCCGAGCTGTCCAAGCTGGCCGCCGACCCCGAGCAGGCGGCGGGGACGGTCAACTTCATCGCAATCGACTCCGCCGGCCACATCGCCAGTGGCGTCAGCACCAGCGGGTGGGCCTGGAAGTTTCCGGGACGGCTCGGCGACACGCCCGTGATCGGCGCAGGCAACTACGCCGACGACCGATGGGGGGCCGCGGCGTGCACGGGCTGGGGGGAGATGTCGGTCCGGGCGGCCACCGCCCACTCGGTGGTGTCGGCGCTACGGGCGGGCGTTCCGCTGCGCACGGCATGCGAGGACGCCGTCCGCGACCTGGCGGGACTGCACGATCCGGTGTCCGAGGTCCTGATGCACGTGGTGGCCGTGGACTCCCACGGCAACCACTGCGCCGCCTCCACCCGTGCCGGCCGCACCTATCTCGTCCGCGGCGAGGACGGCGGCACCCTGTCCCTGCCGCGGATGCACGTCGACCTGGCAGCCGGAGACGGGGCCTAGAACCGTTTACGCTGGCTGCGCCGGATGCACAGGAGACAACTTGCGATGCTTCACCGCTCCCGGTCCCCCGCGCCGGTGACGGCGCACGCGCCGGGCTCGCCGCCTCCGCCTGCCGTGGGCTGCCGCGGCCTGGCCAGGTCCTTTGGGCCGGTGGCCGCCGTGCGCGACTTCTCGCTGGAGGTGTCGCCCGGGGAGATCATGGCGCTGCTCGGGCCGTCCGGGTGCGGCAAGACCACGTTCCTGCGGCTGGTGGCCGGCTTTGAACGCCCGGACACGGGCACCATCGAGCTGTCCGGCCGGATCGTCGCGGGCAAGGGACGATACGTGCCGCCGGAGCGCAGGCGCGTGGGCGTCGTGTTTCAGGACTACGCCCTGTTCCCGCATCTGACGGTGGGCGGCAATGCCGGCTACGGAGTGGACGCCTCCGCCCGGCGCTCGCGGGTACACGAGGTACTGGACCTGGTGGGCCTCGCGGGACTTGAGGACCGCTACCCCCACGAGCTTTCGGGCGGACAGCAGCAGCGCGTGGCGCTCGCGCGGGCGCTGGCCCCCGAGCCTTCTCTGCTGCTGCTCGACGAGCCGTTCTCGAACCTCGACGCCGCCCTTCGGGTGCGGGTGCGCGCGGAGGTCCGGGACATTCTTCGCGCCGCCGGCACAGCCACGATCTTCGTAACGCACGACCAGGAGGAGGCGCTCAGCCTGGCCGACCGCGTGGCGATCATGGCGCGCGGCCGCCTGCACCAGGTGGACCCGCCGGACCGCGTCTACACCCGCCCGGCGGACGCTTTTGTGGCCGGCTTCGTGGGCGGCGCGAACCTTCTGGACGGCTGGTCCGACGGCCACGACGTCGGATGCAGCGTCGGAACGCTCAACCCGCTGCAGGCACCCCCACCGGGTCCCGCCGTGATCGTGGTCCGGCCGGAGAGCCTGCGCCTGCGTCCGGAGCCCTCCGGTCCCGCGGTCGTCACACGCGCCACGTTCTACGGACACGACCAGCTGGTCGAGGTCCGGATGCCGGACGGGACCACGGTGCGGTCCAGGATGGGACCGGCTAGGTTCTTCGAGACCGGCGACCGGGTTGGGGTCGTCGTCGTGGCAGACGAGGTCATCGCCTTTGCGAGGGACGAGCCACCGCCTCAGTAGCCTCGTCGCCGCGCCTCGAGGGCGTGCGCCGGATTGACACGCGCTGAAATCCCTTCTTAATCTCACCGCCGTTGGTTTATGACGGCTTTCCCCAGGTGAGAAAGGTAGTCATGAGGCGTTGCGCCGCGGTCCTGGTCCTGCTCCTGGCCTCCGGTTGCGCGTCCACCGAAGACAAGCCCCCACGGTCCAGCCCGGGGGCCGGACGCAGCGAGCTCACCGTCTACTCCGGCCGCACCGAGGACCTGATCCGCCCGATCATCGAGCGCTTTGAAAAGCAGTCCGGGATCAAGGTGAAGGTGCGGTACGGGGACACCGCCGCGCTGGCCTCCACGCTGCTCGAGGAGGGGGACCGGTCCCCCGCCGACGTGTTCCTGGCCCAGGACGCCGGCGCGCTGGGGGCCGTGTCGGAGCGTGGCCTTTTCGCCAACCTGCCGGCCAGCGTGGTGGACCGCGTCCCACAGCGGTTCCGGTCGCGTGACGGGTCGTGGGTCGGACTGTCCGGACGTGCCCGCGTCGCCGTCTACAACAAGCAGCAGCTGCCGGATGCCGAGGTGCCCGAGTCGGCGCTGGACCTGACCGGGCCCAAGTGGAAGGGCAAGGTCGGCTGGGCCCCCACCAACGGGTCATTCCAGGCGTTCGTCACCTACCTCCGCAAGCTCCAGGGCGACGACCGTGCCCGGACATGGCTCCAGGCGATGAAGGCCAACGAGGCCAAGGCCTACCAGAACAACATCGCCATCGTGAAGGCGGTGGCGGCCGGCGAGATCCCGATCGGACTCGTCAACCACTACTACCTCCTGGAGCTCTCGCGGGAGGACCCGTCGATCTCGGAAAAGGCCGCCAACAAGTTCTTCTCGAAATCGCCCGGCAGCCTCGTGAACGTCGCGGGGGCCGGGGTTCTCAAGACGTCCAAACGCCGCGACGACGCGGTGAAGTTGCTGGAGTTCCTGCTGTCCGACGACGGCCAGGGGTACTTCGCCACCAAGACGTTCGAGTACCCGCTGGTAGCGTCGGTCAAGCCCGACGCGAAGCTTCCTGCGATCGACTCGATCCAGTCCCCGGACGTGGACCTGTCCGACCTCAAGGACCTCCAGGGGACGCTGGCTCTGCTGCGCGAGACTGGAGTCCTGTAGGACGTGCAAGTCCCGAGCGCGCCGGCCGCGGTCCTGGAACCGCCGTCCGGCCCCCCGTCGGGGCGCCGGAGCCAGCCAGCCGGCCGGCCGGCTCCGCCGGCGCTGGCAGCCGCGTCCGGGGCGGTGGCGGTCATGGCGCTGCTGCCGGCCCTGTACCTCGTCGTGCGGGCGGCCGGCGGCGACCCGGCTGCGGTCGTCCGCCAGGCGCTGGACTCCCGGACCCTGGCCCTGCTGGCCAGATCGTGCGGACTGGCCGCCGCCGTAACCGCGTCCTCGACCCTGATAGCCGTCCCGGCGGCGTGGCTGACGGTCCGCACCGATCTTCCCGGCCGTAGGACATGGGCGGTCCTGACCGCGCTGCCGCTCGTGATCCCGTCCTACGTCGGCGGCTACGCCTTCGTGGCCGCATTCGGCCCCCGGGGCGTCGCCCAGCAGTGGCTGTCCGGACTGGGCGTGGAAAGGCTCCCGTCGATCTACGGGTTCGCGGGCGCGTGGGGGGTGCTGACGCTGTTCACTTATCCCTACGTCCTGATGACCGTCAGGTCGGCAATGAGGGGTCTGGACCCGTCCGTCGAGGAGGCCGCCCGCAGCCTGGGGCGGCGCAGCTTCATCCGGGTGACCCTTCCTCAACTCCGCCCGGCGATCGCGTCCGGCGCCCTTCTCGTGGCTCTGTACGCGCTGCACGACTTCGGCGCGGTCTCGCTGCTGCGCTTTGACTCGTTCACCCGCGTGATCTACCAGCAGTACCAGTCGTCGTTCGACCGGCGGTCGGCGGCGATCCTGTCCCTGGTGCTTGTCGCTGTGACGCTGGCCGTCGTCACGGCGGAGGGACGCACCCGCACCCGGGCCCGCTACTACCGGGCCCACTCGGGCGCGGCCCGCCGGGCGCCGGTGACCGCCCTTGGGCGCTGGAGGTGGCCGGCTTTCGCCGCCTGCGGGCTGCTTGTGTTGGCCGCCCTGGTCGTCCCGGTGGGGATAGTCGGCTACTGGTTCGTAAGGGGAATGGCCTCCGGCGAGAGCGCCGGCTTCACGCTGGGGGCAGCCGCGGGAAGCCTCCAGGCCTCCGCGCTGGGCGCGGTCGCCGCCCTGGTCGCGGCGTGGCCGGTCGCCCTGCTGTCGGCGAGGCATCCGGGGCGATTCGCCGGCGTCGTCGAGCGCAGCTCGTTCGTCGGCTACGCCCTGCCGGGGGTCGTCGTGGCCTTGTCGCTCGTGTTCCTGGGGACCCGGCTGGTTCCGGCGCTGTACCAGACAAGGGCGATGCTCACCTTCGCCTACGTCGTGCTGTTCCTTCCGCAGGCGGTCGGTGCGCTGCGGGCGTCCCTGCTCCAGGTCCCCCCGGAGGTCGAGGACGCGGCGCGGTCGCTGGGCTCGAGTCCGATGACGGTCATGCGGCGCGTCGTCGCGCCGATGGTCCGTCCGGGGGCCCTCACGGCGCTGGCGCTGGTGTTCCTGACGGTGATGAAGGAACTGCCGGCGACACTGCTGCTTTCTCCGATCGGATTCCAGACGCTGGCCACCCGGGTGTGGGGTGCGACCAGCGAGGCATTCTTCGCCAGAGCGGCCGCCCCGGCCCTGGCCCTTGTGGCTCTGTCCTCAGCGCCCCTTGCCTATCTGGTGTTCCGGGAGTCGCGCCGGCGGTAGGTCACGACGTCCCCCCGTCGCGCTTTCCGACGCCGGACAAAAACTCCCGCAGCCGCAACGGCCCGCCGCTGCGCGCTGACAACGGCGGCGTGTCGACGCTGTCCCCGCGCCCGATTCCCTCCAGCAGGTCCCGCAGCGCGTCCGTCGCGCTGACCGCCGGAATCCACCCGAGGTCGCGCCTGGCTCTGGTCGTGTCCATCAGCGGGCACTGGAGCGCGAGGTCCACCCACCCGGGGTCGGTCGGGTGCAGCCTCAGCCACCACGACGCCGCCACAGCCGCTCGCAGGACGGGGGCCGGGACCCGCACACGCCTGCCCCCCAGAGCCTCGGACAGCGACCGGGGGTCCAGCACCGGGTCGGCCGCCACGTTGAAAGCCCCCCGGACGTCGCGGGTGATGGCGAGGCGGTAGGCCTCGGCAACGTCTGTGGCGTGCAGCGCCTGGAACCGCAGCGCCGGCAGGTCGGGCACGACCGGCATCCGCGAACCGACCAGCCGCCGGGGAAGCAGTGGGCCGGCGAACAGGCGCCGCACCCCCGACCCGGCCTCCGACTTGAAGATCAGTCCCGGACGCAGCCTGACCACCCGGATGCCCGGGTTGTCGCGCTCGAACACGTCCAGCAGCCTTTCCACGTACGCCTTCTGGACGGAGTACGGCGACGACGCGATGCCGGTGGTCGGCCAGCTCTCGTCCACCGCCCTGTCCTTGGGTCCGGGGGCGTATGCGCCGATCGAAGATGCGTAGACGACGGCGGGCACGCCGGCCGCAGCGGCCGCTTCAAATACACGGGCGCTGCCCACGACGTTCGTCGCCCACAGCGCGGCAGGGTCGCGCGACGGCTGGATCAGCCATCCGAGATGGACCACCGCGCCGGCTCCGCGGAAGTGCGGGACGAGGTCGGTTGAGGCCACGTCGGCCTGCGCCCAGGTGACCTTGTCCGGCTTCCACCGGGGCATGCGGCGGGCGAGACCGAGCACCGACTCGATGGACGGGTCCGAGGCCAGTGCGCGCAGCAGGCTCGTCCCGACGTTTCCGCTGGCTCCGACCACCACGACTCGCAACAGGGCCTCCTTTTGGTCGCTCGGCAGAGATGCCCTTCGCGCGACCTCGCGAAACCGCCGGCCCGCCTGCCCTGCACGGAATCTGCACACGGTCGGTGAGACTTCTGCATACCGGCTGCATAGGCTGATGCCACATGGACCCCACCCGAATCGTGGTCGTAGAGGACGAGGCCCCCATTGCGACTGCGGTGGCCGCCCGGCTTCGAAGCGAAGGGTTTTCGGTCGAGATCGCCGCGGACGGACCCTCGGCGGTGAGGACCTGCGAGCGGGTCCGGCCGGACCTGGTGGTGCTGGACCTCATGCTGCCGGGGCTCGACGGGCTGGAGGTCTGCCGGCGCATCCAGCGCGAGCGCCACGTGCCCGTGCTGATGCTCACGGCGCGCGGCTCCGAGGACGACCTCGTCGTGGGGCTTGCCGTCGGGGCCGACGACTACCTCACAAAGCCCTTCAGCCTCCGGGAGCTGGTGGCACGGGTCCACGCGCTGCTTCGGCGCGCGGCCCGCGCGGCCGACGGTCCGGAGCAGCTGAGGCTGGATGGCGTCGACGTCGACCCGGCCCGAAGGCGCGTGCTGGTGCAAGGCCGCGAGGTGCACCTGACTCCTACGGAGTTCGACCTGCTCCACACTCTGGCCGCCCAGCCCGACGTCGTGTACACGCGGGAGCGGCTTTTGTCGGAGGTATGGGGATACAGGGACGGGTCGGGAGCCAGGACGGTGGACTCCCACGTGCGTGCGCTGCGGCGCAAGCTCGGGTCGGACCTGATCCGGACCGTCCACGGCGTCGGGTACGCGCTGCGCGCCCGCAAGGGGGCCGAGGCCACGTGAGGCCCCTGGACTTTCTTCCCTCCATCAAGCACAAGCTGTCGGCGGTGATCGTCGCGTCCATCGGCGTCACGGTCGTCGTGATCTCGGCCGGGGTGAAGCTGAAGCTGTGGCCGTACCTGACGGTCGCGCTGGCGGGGGTCCTTTCCATCGCGATGGTCCAGGTCCTGGCGCGGGGGATGACGTCGCCGCTGCGGGAGATGGCAGCGGCCGCGAAGGCCATGGCGCGCGGCGACTACGCGCGCCGCGTCACGGCCACGTCGCGCGATGAGGTAGGCGACCTCGCGCGGGCGTTCAATGCCATGGCGGCGGAACTCGCCGAGGTGGACCGTGTCCGCAGGGACCTGGTCGCCAACGTCAGCCATGAGCTGCGGACCCCCATCACGGCGCTGCAGGCGGTGCTGGAGAACCTGGTGGACGGCGTCCAGGACCCGGACCCCGAGACGTTCCGGACGATGCTGTCGCAGGTCCAGCGCCTCGGCCGCCTCGTCGCGCAGCTGCTGGACCTGTCGCGGCTGGAGTCCGGCGTGGTCCCGCTGCAGCCTCACCGGTTCGAGGTCGCGTCGCTGCTGGAGCAGGCCGTCGGCGAGTCGCGCCTGCACGCGGGGCAGGTCCGGCTGGCGGTGGACGTCCAGCCTCCGGCCCTGGAGGCTTTCGCGGACCCGGAGCGGGTCCACCAGGTGGTTGCGAACCTGCTCGAAAACGCCGTCCGTCACTCCCCCGCCGACGGGACCGTCAGCGTCGCGGCGCGCCGGGAGAACGGACACGTCCGGATCGAGGTCGCCGACGACGGACCGGGAATCCCCGAGCAGGACCTCACTCGCGTGTTCCAGCGCTTTTATCGCGCCGACGCCTCCCGCGCTGCCTCCGACGGCGGCACCGGCCTCGGATTGTCCATCGCCCGATGGATCGTCGACCTGCACGGCGGGCACATCCGTGCGGAGCGCCGGGAGCCTGCCGGGTGCCGGATGGTCGTCGAGCTGCCGGGGGAGGGACCGTGACCGTCGCAGGCGCACCAACCGCAATCGTCAACCCCTACGCCGCGTGGACGGGGACGCCGCATCGAGGGGTCACGGGGGCCGAGGCGGCCGTGGCGGTGGCCGCCGGGGTGGGACTGGACCTCGCTCTGCGCTCGGGCGTGGCCGTCACCGCGTCGGTCGCCCTGATGGCCGGAGTGGTCATCGCCCTGATCTTGAGTCGGCGCCTGGTCAATCCGCAGTCGGTGGCCCTGGCCGCCGCATCGCTGGTGACGGGGTCCTTTCTGGCTCTGCGGGCCTCGGCCTG
The DNA here is from genome assembly GCA_035536535.1 of Actinomycetota bacterium. NCBI lineage: Bacteria > Bacillati > Actinomycetota > Actinomycetota bacterium. The sequence goes on from DATLNZ010000066.1 coordinate 8,057, forward strand.
GCTCCTGCCGCTGGACCTCCTGGTGTCCGGCGCGCTGCTCATGGCGGCATGCTCGTACGCCAGAGGCGGCAGCGTCGTGGACGTCACGGTGCCCCGGCTGGTGCAAAGAGGGATCCAGGCTGGGCTTCAGGGCCTCCTCTCGCCGGCGTACCTCGCCTCCGGCCTGGCCGCCGCGGGCGGCGGACGCCGGGGGATTCCCGCGGTGTTGCGCGGACTGGCGCTGGCGACGCCCGTGGTGCTGGTCGTCGGCCTGCTCCTTGCGTCGGCCGACACGGTGTTCGCCTCCTTCGTCCGCTTCGACCTCGCCACCGCCGTCGGCAAGGCGATCGTCGTCTGCGTCGGAGCCTTCGGGTTCGGCGCCCTGCTGCGGCTGACGGCCGTCCGGCCCCCGCCGGACCCGGCCCACGGTGTCGCACGGCTCGGCAGCATCGAGTGGACGATCCTGCTCGGGTCCCTGAACCTGCTCCTCGGGGCCTTCGCGGCCGCAAGACTGGTCGCGCTTTCCGAAGGCGGCCGCAGGGTCATCGAGTCTGCCGGGCTGACCTACGCGGAGTATGCGCGCTCCGGGTTCTTCCAGCTCCTGGCCGCCACCGTCCTGATCCTCGTCTGCCTGCTGGGGGTGCGTGCGGTCGCGGACACGACCGGTGCGCTGCGGCTACGTTTCCACTTCCTGTCCCTGGGGGTCGTGGCGCTGACGCTGGTAGCCGTAGCCTCGGCCCTGCACCGGCTGCACCTTTACGAGCGGGTGTTCGGCGCGACGATGCCCCGGCTGGCCGCCAAGGCCGTCTGCTTCTGGATCGGGGTCGTCCTGATCGCCCTGGCCATCTGCATCACCGGGAATCGCCGCTGGTTCTGGTTCGCCACCGCGGCATCCGGACTCGTCGTGCTGATCGCACTAAACGTGATGAACCCCGAGGCCTACGTCGTGCGCAGGAACGTGGACCACGCGCTACAAACCGGCCGGTTCGACGGCGACTACGTCGGATGGCTGTCGGACGACGCCGTGCCGGAACTGGTGCGCGCGCTTCCGCGGCTGAAGCCGGAGGCGCGGGTGCGGGTTCTGGAGCATGTGTGCTGGGGACGCCGGTACGCTCCCGACGGCTGGTGGGCCGAGAACGCCTCGGCGGCGAATGCAGAGGACGCGCGGACGGCCGCGTGCGGAGGACAAAGGACCGCGCGATGAGGTTTGCACCCATACCGGAGGCCGTGGACAGGCTCGCGTCGGGGCAGATGGTCGTGGTCGTGGACGGGCCCGACCGCGAGAACGAGGGGGACCTGACCATGGCCGCCGCCCGGGTCACGGCCGAGGCGATCAACTTCATGCTGACCTTCGCCAAGGGGCTGGTCTGCATGCCCTGTCAGCCGTCGAGGCTCGACGAACTCGACCTGCACCCGATGGTGACTTCGAACACGTCCGCTCACGAGACGGCCTTCACGGTGTCCGTCGACCACCGGACCGCCGGAAGCGGCATCTCGGCCGCGGACCGCGCGACCACCATCCGCAGGATCCTGGACCCGGAAAGCGTCGCGGGGGACTTCATGCGGCCGGGCCACGTGTTCCCCTTGCGGGCCAGAGCCGGCGGAGTGGTGGAACGCGCCGGCCACACCGAGGCCGCCGTCGAGCTGGCCGCGATGTCGGGACTCGGAGCAAGCGGCGTGATCTGCGAGGTCCTCAACCGCGATGGCACCGTCGCGCGACTGCCGGACCTGACGGACTTCGCCGCGGTCCACGGACTGGTCGTCGTGTCGATCGAGGACCTGATCGCCCACCGGGCGCGGACGGCCAACGGTGCCGGCTCCAACGGATCCGCCCGCCGAGCCGCCGGCGCTCCCAGCCGCTCGGGCGCCGGTGGGTAGTCTGGTCGTCCCAGGCCACCAGAAAGGAATTTCGCCCATGGACAAGACCAAGCTGATCGAGCTGCTCAACGACGACCTGGCGCACGAGCTGCAGGCCGTGCTCACCTACCTGCACCAGTACGCGACGGCCGGCGGACTCAAGGGCCACGAACTGCGGGAGATCCTCGAGCCGGAGATCGTCGAGGAGCTGGACCACGCCAAGTTCCTGGCGGACAAGATCGTCTCCCTGGGCGGCAAGCCGAAGCTCCAGCCGGCGCCGTTCGAGGAACACGCGGACGTCAAGGCGATGCTCGAGTACGACCTGAGCCTCGAGAAGGAGGCGATCCAGGGGTACACGGAACGCGCCGAGCAGGCCAAGGAGTTCGGCGACGTGGGGCTGTCCGTGCGGCTGGAGGACATGGTTGCCGACGAGACCGAGCACGCCGAGACGATCGAACGCCTGCTGCGCGGGTTCAGCGACTTCTAGCCGCCGCTCCCGCACATCGGGCCGCGGCATACCAAGAAAGCCCCGGGTTCGATGCTCCCGGGGCTTTCTTGGTCTCGCCCACTGCCGCCGGACCTCGCTAGGAGATCTTCGCGGTCTTGAAGTACCTGGCCAGGACCTCGCCCACCGCCCGCGACCACTCCTGCTCGGAGATCTTCAGGTCGATCGGCAGGTCCAGCCTCAGTCGCGCCCGGCCGTCCTCAAAGGAGATGACGTCCTCGTCGATCTCCGCCTTCAGAACCACCGGCACCGCCCGTCCGTCGTACAGCCACTCGTCCTCGATCTGCATGGACAAGCTCCCTGCAAACGTCACTCGCATTCAACCCTCCAAAAACGTCGTCTGGGGCCATCCTGCGAGCGCTTCCTCCGTGCAGCCTTCACCGACTACAACGGAATAGGCCTCGATTCCGGCCGGGGGGGGTCGAAGGCGTCGGGCCCAGGGTCTCGCGGCCGGGGAGGCTCGCTACCCCTGCATCCCACAATGGGTAAAATGAGTGCGCTGCGGACGTAGCTCAGTTGGTAGAGCACTACCTTGCCAAGGTAGATGTCGTGGGTTCGAATCCCATCGTCCGCTCTCACCTAGGTCCTGGCCAAGGGCGTTTTGGTTCAGGCCGAGGCGGCCCCGGGCTCCAGCCGCCGTCGAACCGCCCTCGGTGAGGGGCTATGTTGAGTCGTGGACAGGGCTGGCGCTCCGCCGCGGGGCAGCAGAAGGACCAACGCTCTCGCCGCCATTCTCTTCGCTACCTCTGTGGCGCTTGCGGCGTGGAGCCTGCTGATGTCCGTCGCCAACGCCCCCGTCAGGCACGGCGCGACGGCAGCTTGGAACGGGTTTGCCGAGGCCGGCGCCTGGTCGGCCCAAATGCTCACCGCCTGTGCTCTGGGCTCCCTGGTGGCCGTCCGCAGCCGCGGGAACCGCGCCGGCTGGGCGTTCGCCGCAGGCGGCCTGACGGGCCTGCTCGCCGTCGCCGCAGACCAATACGCCGGCTTCGCGCTGGTGACCCATCCCGGGACGTGGGCCGGGGGCGTGGCCGCCCGGTTCGTCTCCTTTATCGCGTTTTGCGCCTGCTGGACGCTTCTCGGCGCGATCCTTCCGCTGGTCTTCCCGACCGGTGGGACCGTGTCCCGCCGATGGCGGCCCTTTGTGTGGCTCGCGGCGGCGGGGGGCGCGGGCTTCGCCGCCATGATCTTCAACCCGGCGGCCTTCCGCGACGACGGGATGCTCGGCAACGTCCCGTCGGTGGTGAACCCGGTGGCGCTGCCGGGGATGGTGTCCGTGGTCAAGGCGATCACGGACGCGGGACTCCTGGCCCTGTTCGCGGCGTGCTTCGCGGGCGTGGCCTCGCTTGTCGTCCGAGCTGTGAGGTCGCACGGGGACGAACGCCAGCAGGTGAAGGTGGTCGCCTACGCGGCGGTCATGGTCACCGTCGCCTCACTCGCCATCGCCAACTGGGCCCGCTACGTCGACCACGTCCCGGGCGCGCGCGGAGCGATCTCGGTCGTGGAGGTCCTGATATTCCTGGCGCTGCCGGTGTCACTGGCCCTGTCGGTCCTCAAGTACCGCCTGTACGACATAGACCGGCTCATCAACCGGACGTTCGTCTATGCCGCCCTCACGGCAACCCTGGCCGCCGCCTACGCCGGCGGGGTGTTCCTTCTCGGCCAGGCGACCAGACCTCTGACCCGGGGATCCGATGTGGCCGTGGCCGGGTCCACGCTCATGGTGGCGGGACTGTTCAGGCCGGCCAGGGCGAGGC
>DATLNZ010000067.1 GCA_035536535.1 Actinomycetota bacterium
AAGTTCGTCGTCAGCCGGTTTCTGCACCCAGAGCGCGCGGCCGAGGAGCCCTACTACGCGAAGTGGTTCGGCGAGCGCGGCTTCGACCTCGTGGAGTTCCCGTCCGGCCTCCGGCTGGAGGGGGCGGGCGACGTGCTGCCCTTCCGCGGACGGCTGCTGGCCGGCTACCGGATCCGATCGGACTTCGCCGCCCACACAGAGCTTGCGTCCGCCCTGGGGGCCGAGGTGCTGTCGGTGGAGCTGACCGACATGCGCTTCTACCACGTCGATCTGACCTTCTGTCCGCTGGACGACCGCCGCGCGATCATCGCCCCCGACGGCTGGGACCGCTACGGCATCGAGGTAGTGCGCCGGCTGGTCCCGGAGCCGATCGTGCTGGACTTGGAGGAGGCGCTGACTTTCTGCGCCAACTCCGTCGTCGTCGGGAACACGGTCGTGATGCCGGCCTGCCCGCCGCGCGTGGGAAAGGAGCTCGAGCGCGCCGGGTTCGACATCGCAGTGTCCCCGGTGGACGAGTTTCTGAAAGCGGGCGGGGGCTGTCGCTGCCTGACCCTGGCGCTTGATGTCACCATCGCATCATGAACAAAAGGACAATCGGCTCCCTTGAGGTAAGCGTCGTCGGTCTGGGGTGCAACAACTTCGGACGGCGCGTCGATGCACAGCAGACAAAGGCGGTGGTGGACGAGGCGCTTGCGTGCGACATCAACTTCTTCGACACGGCCGACATCTACGGCACGGGTGAGTCAGAGGAGCTGCTCGGACGCGCCCTCGGCCCCCGGCGCCCGGACGTCGTCATCGCCACGAAGTTCGGCATGGAGATGGGCCCGGACCGCAAAGGCGGCAGCGCCCGCTGGATCCGCACCGCTGTCGAGGACAGCCTGCGCCGCCTCGGCACGGACGTCATCGACCTGTACCAGATGCACGCGCCGGACCCGGACGTCCCGATCGAAGAGACCCTCGGCACGCTTGACGAGCTCGTGCGCGCAGGCAAGGTGCGCGAGATCGGCTGCTCCAACTTCTCGGGGGCCCAGATCGAGCAGGCCGATACCGTGTCGCGTGACGAGGGGCTGGCGCGGTTCGTGAGCGAGCAGAGCCAGTACAGCCTGCTGCGCAGGGAGGTGGAGTCCGACGTGCTACCCGCCTGCGAGAGGATGGGACTGTCGTTTCTCCCCTACTTCCCGTTGGCCAGCGGCATGCTCACCGGCAAGTACCGCCGGGGGGAGAATCCGCCGGAGGGGACGAGGCTCGCAACGGCCGCGCCCGACCGGGTCTCCCAGCTGATGTCGGACCGAAGCTTCGAGATCGTGGAGAAGCTGGAGGCGTTCGCAAGCGAGCGCGGCCGGACGCTGCTCGAGCTGGCGATGTCCTGGCTGGCGGGGCGTCCGATGGTCGCGTCGGTCATCGCGGGAGCGACCAAGCCCGAGCAGGTGACGTCCAACTCCCAGGCGGCGGGGTGGGTCCTGTCCGACGAGGAGGGGGCCGAGGTGGACGCGATCACCGCGGGGGGCTGAGCCGGCCGGCTCAGGGTTTCGTCGCGGCCGAGCGGAAGAACAGGATCGGTTGCTCCGGATACTCGTTGACGACGAGAGCGTCCGCGTGCTTCCAGGGCTGCGCTTCGCTGAAGTAGATGCGCTGCGCCTCGTGATACCTCTGCCGGTACAGCCGCCGCGCCTCGTCCGGTCCTCCGAGCGCGGCCTGATCGCGCTCGACGCCCCGCTGCTCGGCGACCTCAAAGGACGTGTGGACGAAGACCCTGTAGTCGAACAGGTCCCGGATCTCCGGACGAAGCAAAAAGCTCGCATCCAGGACGGCGATGCTGCCCCGCTCTGCTCTCATCGGCTGCGGCCACACGGAGGTTTCGGCCTCCAGGTCGAACGTCCGCTGCACATACGTGCAGTCGCCGCCGGGGCCCAGGGGTCGCAGGACGTGCCTGATCAGCGAGTCGTAGTCGTAGGCGTCGCGGTAGTACCCCTCCGCCGACTCCCGACCGCGCCGGTACCGGACCTCTCGCGGATTGTGGAAGCCGTCCACCGGCAGCCGGAGGCAAAACACACCCGCTGCGTTGACCGCTTCGGTGAGGGCCGTGGCGATGCTGGACTTGCCGCTGGCGGTGATGCCCGTGACCGCGACACGCAGGACCCGGTCGTCGGGTGCCCGCCCGATGACCGTCTCAGCCAACTGCCGAGCGACCTCCTGCGTTGCGTTGTTCAAAGTGAGACCCTCTGTCGTGGCCGGCCGCGAGCAGGACCGGTCCCGGTCTTCCGGAACCCGGTGGGCTCCCAATCCTGCGCTCAGGGTACGGGCCCAGGGCCGAGGAGAGACGAGATGGACTTGACTTGCTGATAGACCGCCACCTCCCGCAGTGGGACTTCGAGGAGCGCCACGAGGTGCGCGTGCGGGCCGATCGTCAGCGGACGTGGGAGGCCGTCCTCACGACCGAGTTCGGCTCCTCGTTTGTATCGCGCCTGTTGGTGACGCTGCGCGGCATGCGCGGGACCGGGTCCATGCGGCTGCTCGACTTCACTCGATGGGGGTTCGTGGTCCTGGACGAGCACCCGGGGGCCGAGATAGTCCTGGGCCTGGTGGGAAGGTTCTGGACCCCCGGCGGCGGCGTCATCCGCATCGATCCGGACGAGTTCGCGTCGTTCGACCGGCCCGGATACGCCAAGGCCGTGTGGAACTTCTCCGTGGAGCCGGAAGGCGACGGCTGCGTCGTCCGGACCGTCACCCGCGTCCGCGCCACCGACGCGTCGTCGAAGAAGAGGTTTCGCGCCTACTGGACCGTGATCCGGCCGTTCAGCGGTTTCCTCCGCGGACGGATGCTGCAGGCCATCCGCACGGGGGCCGAGCAGGGTTGATCCGAATCGTGGCTTGCGGGCCGCATCACCCGTGGCCCCCGAGGCCTCGCAGGAGGGAACCCACCCCGTAAGCCACCACTGCGGCCAGGCCCCCGATGAGCAGCATCTCGGCGCCGCTCTTGAATACGTTCTGGCGCGTGACCAGGACCTTGGCCGCCCCCAGTCCGAAC
>DATLNZ010000068.1 GCA_035536535.1 Actinomycetota bacterium
CCTACTTCTGCGGCGTGCACTTCGATGAGATGAAGGGGAAGATCACCGTCACCTCGTAGTCCCGGCGCTTCAGCCGGCGGCCGGGCGGGCTCGGTCCACTATCGATTCGACGTCCGTGTCCGCCGGAAGAGTGCCGAAGGCCCGGCCCCAGTCGCCGTCCAGGCGCGAGGCACAGAAGGCGTCGGAGACGGCCGGCGGCGAGTGCCGCACGACAAGCGACGCCTGAAGGGCCAGCGCCATCCGCTCCACCACACGCCGGGCCCGGGCCTCCAGTCCGTCGGGTTGCGCCAGCTCGTCGGTCACGGACCGGGTGAACCGGTCCAGCCGGGCGTCGGCTCCCGAGGCCAGGCGCACCTCATCCAGAAAGGCGTCCAGGGTGTGGGGGGCCTTGACGAGCGCCCGTAGGACGTCGAGACAGATCACGTTGCCGGAGCCCTCCCAGATCGAATTCAGCGGGCTGTCGCGAAACAGCCGGGGCATGCCGGACTCCTCCACGAAGCCGTTGCCGCCGAGGCACTCCAGCGCCTCCGCCGCGTGCACCGGCCCCCTCTTGCACACCCAGTACTTGCTGACCGCAGTCGCGAGCCTACGGAACGCGCCCTCGGCCGGATCGTCACCGCGGTCGTAGGCACGGGCCAGCCGCATGGCCGTAACCGTGGCCGCCTCGGACTCGAGGGCGAGGTCGGCCAGCACGTTGCGCATGAGCGGCTGGCCGGCCAGAAGCTTGCCGAAGGCCGACCTGTGCGATGTGTGGTGGATCGCCTCCGCCACCCCGGTGCGCATTCCGGCCGCGGAGCCCAGGACGCAGTCCAGGCGCGTGTGGTTGACCATCTCGATGATTGTCCGGACCCCCCGTCCCTCCTCGCCGACCAGCCGCGCCCACGCGCCGTAAAACTCCACTTCGCTGGAGGCGTTGGAGTGATTGCCGAGCTTGTCCTTCAGGCGCTGGAGGTGCATGGCGTTTAGCGTGCCGTCCGGACGCCACCGCGGCAGCAGGTAGCACGACAGTCCCGCCGGAGCCTGCGCCAGGACCAGGAACGCGTCGCACATGGGGGCCGAGCAGAACCACTTGTGACCGGTGATCTCGTACTCGTCGCCGCCGATGGGCGTGGCGGTGGTGGTGTTGGTCCGGACGTCGGAACCGCCCTGCTTTTCGGTCATGGCCATGCCGCACAGGGCCCCTGCTTTTCCGGGGGCCGGGGCGAACGCCGGGTCGTAGTGGCGCGACATGAACCTCGGCCCCCATTCGGCGGCCAGGTCCGGAGCGGCGGCCAGGGCCGGGACGGCGGAGTACGTCATAGAGATAGGACATCCGTGGCCGCCGTCGGCCTGTGAGACGAGCATCATCTTGGCCCCGCGGGCGACGTGCGCCCCCGGACGAGGGTCGGCCCAGGGGGAGCAATGCACCCCCTCGGACACCGACATCTCCATCAGCCGGTGCCAGGCGGGGTGGAAGTCCACCCGGTCGATACGGTTGCCGTAACGGTCGTGGGTGTGAAGGACGGGCGGGTTGTCGTTGGCCTGCCTGCCCCACTCCCGGACCTCCTCTGAACCGCAGAGGCGGCCGAGGGCCGACAGCTCCCCCACCGCCCAATCGGCCCCCTCGCGCCGGACCGCCTCCGCCAGCGCGGCGTCCGTGGCGAACAGGTCGTGTCCGCCCAGGGGAGGCGGCTGGTTCAGGACCTGGTGAGTGGCGTGAGTCCCATCCCTGAGGACCATCGACTGCCTCCTGTCCGGCCGGCGCCCGTGGGCCTGCACCCCGGGCAGGCCATCATCATCGCCCACGCCGATGCTCTAGGGTTTTGGGCGATGGAGACCAAGCGGCGCAAGCTGCGGGACAAGTTCAACCGCCTGATCGGCCGCACCGTCGAGCTGGACCTTCGCCCGTACGAGACCCTGGTTCCCCAGGTCGTGGCGCGGGAGCCGGAGATGACGGCGATGGATGACGCGGCGCTGCGGGCCACCGCCGACGGGTTGCGGGAGCGGGCGCAGGCAGAAGAGGACCTCGACGACCTCCTGGTGGACGCATACGCCCTGGTGCGTGAGGCGGCGCGGCGCACGATCGGACTGCGCGCCTTCGACGTCCAGGTGCTGGCCGCCGTCGCTATGCACCGAGGCCGCATCGCCGAGATGCAGACCGGCGAGGGCAAGACGCTGGCCGCCGTGTTCCCCGCCTTTCTGAACTCCCTTAGCGGGCGGGGAGTCCACGTCCTGACGGTCAACGACTACCTCGCGAGGCGCGACGCGTCTTGGATGGGCCCGGCGTACTCGCTTCTCGGAGCCAGTGTGGGTTGCGTCCAGCAGGGGATGACTCCGGCGTCGCGCCGCCAGGCCTATGCCTGCGACATCACCTACGCGACGGCCAACGAGGCGGGCTTCGACTACCTGCGCGACCACCTGGCGATGACTCCGGAGGACGTGGTCCACCGGCCGTTCCACATGGCGATCGTGGACGAGATCGACTCCAACCTCATCGACGAGGCGCGGATCCCGCTGGTGGTTGCCGGCGGTGAGGCCGTTCCGGGGTCGCTGACACAGAGGGCGGCAGACGTCGTCCGGCACCTGCGTCCGGGTGTGGACTTCACGACCGACGCTGAGAGGCGCAACGTCCACCTCACCGAGCAGGGGGTCGAGAAGGTCGAGGACCTGCTGGACTGCGGCAACCTGTACGGCTCCCGCAACGTGGCGCTGCTGGTCGCCGTCAACCAGGCGCTGCACGCCCAGGCGCTTGTGAACCGCGACGTCGACTACGTCGTGCGCAACGGCGCGGTGGAGCTGGTGGACGAGTTCAAGGGGCGCATTGCCGAGAACCGCCGGTGGCCCGAGGGGCTGCACGCCGCCATCGAGGCCAAGGAGGGAGTCGAGCCAACCCACGAAGGCATGATCCTGTCGTCGATCACGCTGCAGGCCTTCGCCGGGCTGTACCCGAGGCTCACCGGCATGACCGGGACGGCCGCCTCGGGGGCCGACGAGTTCAAGGAGTTCTACGGCCTGTCGGTGGCGGTGATCCCCACCAACCGCCCCAGCGTGCGGACCGACCACCCCGACCACACCTACACGCACAAGGACGCCAAGGAACGCGGCCTGCTGCGCGAGATCCTGCGGGTTCACGCGACGGGACGTCCGATCCTGGTGGGAACGACCAGCGTCCGCGAGTCCGAGCGCATCGCCGCACGGCTGCGCCTCAAGGGCGTGGACTGCCATGTCCTGAACGCCAAGAACGAGGAGCTCGAGGCGGGGGTGATCGCGCGGGCGGGGATGTCCGGAGCCGTGACGATCTCCACCAACATGGCCGGACGCGGGACCGACATCCGCCTGGGAGGCGGCGAACCGAAGGCCGAGGCCCACGTGGCCGCCCTCGGGGGGCTGTACGTCCTGGGGACCAACCGGCATGAAAGCGTCCGCATCGACTATCAGCTGCGGGGCCGCGCGGGACGCCAGGGCGACCCCGGGGAGTCCAGGTTCTTCGTCAGCCTCGAAGACGAGCTCGTCCAGCTGTACGGCATGCACGGCCCGGGCATCGACGCAGACGCCCGCCAGGACGAGCCGCTGGAAGACCCTGGCGTGAACGAGGAGATCGAGCGCGCCCAACGGATGATCGAGGCGCAGAACTTCGAGATTCGCCGGACGCTGTGGGAGTACGGGTCGATCCTGGAGCAGCAGCGCAAAGCCGTCCACGCCCGCCGGGACAGGGTCCTCTACGGCGAGGAGTTCGGACTGCTCGACCGGGCCGTGCCGGACAAAGCGGCCGACGTCCGGGAGCGGTTCGGCGAGGACGTCCTGCGCCTGGCCGAGCGGCAGATCACGCTGTCGCACATCGACAAGGCGTGGGCGGAGCACCTGGACCACATGGCCGGCCTGCGCGAGGGCATCCACTACGTGTCGCTCGGCCGCCAGGATCCCCTGGAGGAGTTCCGCCGGGCGTCCTACGAGGGCTACCGAACGCTGAAGCAGCGCATCGACGAAGGCGTCGCGACCACCTTCGCGGAGGCCGAGGTGACCGGGGCCGGGGTGAACCTGGAGGCCGCGGGCATTGCCGCGCCGACCTCGACGTGGACCTACGTCATCAACGACGACCCCGCGGGGGCCAGGGGCTCCCAGTGGCACAACCTTTTCAGGGGGGCTCGCGACCTGATCATGGGCAAGGAGTGACCGACCACACTGAAGGGGGCGACTGATGGGGTACGTGGATCTTTATCTGCTGCCGTTTCCGAAGAAGAACCTCGACCGGTACAAGGACGTCGCCAACAAGTTCGGCAGGATCGCGCGCGAGTGCGGAGCGCTGGGTTACCGCGAGTTCCTGGGTGAAGACCTGTCCCCCGAAGGGGTCCTGCCGTTCACGAAGGCCGCCCCGATCGGCGACGGCGAGGTACTGAGCGCGGCGATCGTGGAGTACGAGTCGCGAGCCCACCGCGACGAGGTCATGAAGAAGATCTTCGCCGACCCCCGCATGGAAGAGATGAAGCAGGACATGAACCCGGACGGGGATCCCGTGGCGGACATGTCCAAGATGTACTACGGGGGCTTCGAGACGTTCGTGGAGGTTTGACCGAAAGGCCGGGTTCAATCGGGGTCGAAGCCGAGGAGCTCCTGGAGCGGAACCTTCATCCCTTCCGCCCACTGTCGCTCGGCCTCCCCACCCGGCAGAGCCGAGCGGAGGGGCGCCTGCATCCGCGAAAGCACCCCAGGCCAGTCCGTTTGAAGCTCGGTCGAGGCGACCAACGCCTCCGCGGCGCCGCCCAGGCGCGCCGCAGTTGAGGCGTCGCCCCCGGCGAGCTTGAAAAGTCCTGACCAGTAAGTGAGGCGGATTCGCATCTCCACCCTGCCTCCTCGAAGCTCCTTGATGGACCCCCACTCGGCCCGTGCTTCGGAAGGCCGGGACTGTGCGACTCGCAGAGCCGCGCGCACGGTCAGCGCTCGCGCTCGCCAGTAGTCGTCGTTGATGCGGGTGCAGATCCCCACCGCTTCGTCAGCTGCCTTCTCGGCCTCGTCGAATCGTCCCGATGCACCCGCCGCCGTCGCCAAATCTGCCAAGGCGAGCGCAAGCGACCTCGGTGATCGCTGCACCCGAGCGATCTCAATGGAGGCGGGGAGCAACCCGCTTGCCGTGTCGAAGTCGCCCTCAGCGATCGCGACGGCAGCCCGGATCTGCTGCACGTAGCCGCCGACCCACGAATCGCGATCAGTCTTCGCCGCAGCGTCGTCCAGCGCGACCCTTGCCTCCTCCAGCCTTCCCAGCAGCATGAGTGCCTCGGCCAAGTGGCAGAAGATCATCCCGGTGGGGACGTCGTGTTCGTCCGCCAGCGACAGTGCTTGCCCGAAGATCTCGACTGCCCGCCGCCGGTCGCCGGAGAACAACTCCACCGACCCCGCCTCGTCCAACGCCGACACGAGGCCCACCCAGTCGGCGAGCTGGGTGGACTGCTCCGCCGCCTCCGATGCGAATCGCCTCGCCGCAGGAATGTCTCCGAGGAAGCGCGCGACGCCACTCGCTTGGACCAGGACGTCCACACGCTCCACAGTGGGTTCTACGGACTGGCTCAACGCCCGCTCGAGAAGACGCGACCTCTCGGCGAAGGTCCCGAAAGCATCGAACACCCAATTCGTCCGCCCCGCGAGCACGACGGCGTCCGCTCCTTCGGATCGATTGAGCGCGGCGCGCAGGTTGTCCACTTCAGGCGCCAAGGCGTCCAGCCTCGCTTCTCGTGTGGGGCAGGGAGTGCCCTCGGGAGGATCGACCAGAGTCATGAGCCAGCTTCTTTGAGCTGCCCATGCCTCCGCCGATGAGCCCGATTCGCCCAGCCTCGCCTGCGCGAACTCCCTGATCGTGTCGAGCATTCTGTAGCGCGTGTGTCCGTCAGGCTGCTCCTGTGCGCGCACGAGCGACTTGTCAACGAGGGAAGCAACCAAGTCGGCCGTGTCTTCCCGCAGACACACAGCTTCCAGTGCTTGCTGTGTCGCCCCGCCTGGAAAGACGGCGAACCTCCGGAACACTTCCTGCTCGAACTCCGATAGAAGCTCGTAAGACCACTGCACCGCTCCCGCCAGCGAAGCTTGTCTGGGCTCCGCGGTGCGAGAGCCCGACGACAACAGCGAGAACCGGTCGCACAGCCTCGACTCGATCTCCTGTAGCGACAGGGACCTGGTCCGGGCTGCCGCCAGCTCGATGGCGAGCGGCAGGCAGTCCAGGGTCCGACAGATGGAGGCAATGGTTGCCACGTTGCCGGAAGCGAGCGTCCAGGAGGGATCCACCAGGGCGGCTCGTTCCGAGAACAGTTGGACGGCTTCCGAAGCCGCGGCCTCGGCCTCGCTGGGGGGCTGCACCACTTCCATCGCGGGAACCGGCATGGTCGCCTCGCCCCAGATCCGCAGCGGCTCCCGGCTGGTCGCGAGGACCTTGAGGTCCGCCACCGACATCAGCAGCCTCTCAGCAACCTTCGCGGCCGCGCCTATCACGTGCTCGCAGTTGTCGAAGACGAGCAGCAGCCTCTTGTCCTGGATGGCTTCCGCCAGCGTCTCCAGCAGCGGCCGGCCGGGCTCCTCCTGGACCTTCAGCACGCTCGCCACCCGCTGCACGACCGCTTCCGGGTCGGACACCGGCGACAGCTCGATCAGCCACAGGCCGTCGGCGAAGTCACCCGACAACTCGGCCGCCGCCTGAAGCGACAGCCTCGTCTTACCGCTGCCACCCGGACCCGTGAGCGTCACGAGCCGGTTCTCGCGCAGCGACGCGACGATCGCGGCGAGTTCCGCGCTCCGCCCGATGAAGCTCGTGAGCTGGATCGGAAGGTTGTGGCCGCGGGGGTCGAGAGTCGCCAGCCGCGGAAAGCTCGACGGAAGCCTTTCGCTGCCGAGTTGCCAGATCCGTTCGGGGCGCGACAAGTCCTTGAGCCGGTGCACCCCGAGGTCGGTGAACACCGCCCCGGACGGGGGAACGCCAGCGACGGCCGCATGGACTTCCTCGCTCACCACGACCTGCCCTCCGTGTGCCGCTGCGCGAAGGCGGGCGGCGCGGTTGACCACTGGGCCGTAGAAGTCCGCTAGGCGCTGGGAGGCGAGCCCAGCGTGAACACCGATCCGAACCTTTATCGGCCTCGGGGTGGGCCAGTCGTGGGAATGCAGGGCAAGCTGCAGGTCCACCGCCGCGGCCAAGGCAGGCCTGCTCTGGCTGAAGACCGCGAAGATACTGTCCCCTTCGCCGCGAGGCTTGATCACCTCACCCCCGTGCCGCGCCACTATCTCCGCGCAGATGCGGTCGTGCTCCTCGAGCGCCTTGGCCGTCGCCTCCGGGAACTCTTCCCAAAGACGAGTCGACCCCTCGACGTCCGTAAGGAGAAAGGTGAGCGCCACCTGGCTCAACACGAGCCTCTGAGCTGAGTCAGTCGATCCAGACGCGGTCGGGGTTGTCCGGGTCGTCGATCGGCGAGGAGACGAACAGGAGCTCGACCGGCTCGTCGCCGAAGTCCCCCGAGTGGGGCGTGTTCGCCGGGATGATCCACACGTCCCCCGGACGCACCTCCCGGGTCTCGTCGCCGATCGTCACGGTGCCCGACCCGGCGAGCACGTAGGCGATCTCGTCGTGGGTCACGTGGACGTGCTTGCGGAATGGCCCCTTGTGTCCCTGGAACACGAACACCGAAGACGACCGTCCGTGGCCGAGGTATGTCCTCTTAAAGGCGTCTGACTCCGTCAGCTTGTCCTGCTCGACCTGGTCGCGGACGGTCAGGACGTCCACCTTGGTCATCGGCTCGTTCTGCTGACAGCAGGGACAGATGTACACGATCAGTCTCCTTTCGCTCGCGCCCGGACCGCCTCGAACAGGAAGTGGTAGACCTCGCAGTGGCGCTTGGCCTCCCAGATGTCCTGCCCCCAGATGTAGGCGCCGTGGTCACGGACAAGGATGGCGAATGACGAGGCGAACCGCTCGTCAGCCAGAACCTGCTCGACATGGGATACCAACTCGGGCTCGGTCGGGGTGTTGCCGGCCACCGGGACCAGGTGCACGTCGGCATTGGACAGTCCCCTGATCCCCTTGAGCATCTCCAGGCCCTTGATCTCGAGAGCGTCCCCGGCAAGGTCTGCCGCCAGGACGGCCGACAGCGCGTGGCTGTGGGCTACGGCGCCCGCGCCGCGAAGCCGGATGATGGAGCAGAACACGCCGTTGCACTCCGAGGGCCGGAGGCCCGGATTGGATGGCGGCGCGATGACTTGTCCCGTTGAAGGGTCGACGACGAACAGGTCCTCGGGGGCGACGCGCTCCTTGTGCACGCCGGACGGTGCGAGCAGCAGGCGATCCGGGGCCTCCAATGAGCAGATGCCACCGCCGGTCCCGGACACCCAGTCCTTGTCGTAGAACAACCGCAGCATCTCGCAGATCAGGTCGCGCTGGGACGTCGCCACGGCTTCTACAGGTGCGTCCGGAACCAGTCGGCCGCCCGGGCCGAGGCGGGGGCCACGAACTGCTCCACGTCGTACAGGTCGATGTGGTTGGAGGTGTTCAGCCACATGATCTCCTTCGGATCCCCGGCGCGGTCGAAGACGCTCTGGGCTCCCTCGGGCGAGCAGTAGGCGTCGGTGCGTCCGTGGACGACCAGCATCGGTGTGGGCGAGATGAACTCGGCCGCGGAGGCTGTGTCCAGGGTGATGAGCTCGCGGATGGACAGCGTGCTGATCCGGTTCTGCCAGTGGGGGCTCGCGCTGCGCTCCGTGCCGTAGTAGTCGTAAGGCTCCTGTCCGCCCATAACGGCCGGCTCGCCTTCGGGGGCCACGGCCGCCATGTACTCGACCTGCCCCGTGGCGTGCTGACGCTGTCCGACCTGAGCGAAGTTCGCGAGCTGCTGTCTGTATCCGTCCGGCCCCATCCCCTGCCGCATCTGGCGGGGGTCGTTGTAGCCCCCGGCGACGAGGACCACCGCCTTCACGCGTGGATCGAAGGCTGCGAACTTCAGCGCGTAGCCGCCGCCCAGGCAGATGCCTACAGCGCCGATGCGGTCGGGGTCCACCTCGGGCAGGGTCGCGAGGTGGCTGACCGCGTCGCGCAGGTCGTTCAGCTTGCCCTGAGGGTCTTCGTGCTGGCGGGGGGTGCCCTCGCTCTCGCCGAAGTTACGGTGATCGAAGGCAAGGGTGACGAAACCGGCTTGGGTCAGGCGCTGCGCGTAGTTGCCGACGACCTGCTCCTTCACGCCGGTGAAGGGACCGGTGAAGACAAGCGCCGGATGGGGGCCGTCGCCGTCCGGGAGCCGGAAGTCCCCCACGATCCGGACTCCGTCGCTGGGAAACTCCACGCGTCGCTTGGTCATGAAATCAGATCCTATTGCGCTGTCGGCCACCACAGGGCCCTCCCCGGAACCAGGCAGGACACCGCAGCCCAACGTCGAACCAATTGTCAGTCGGCTCTTGGGGGGAAACCATGATCAATCGTCCGCTGCGTTGCTTTCTGGCGTCTTTCACGGCGTTCGTGCTGGTGGCCGGCACGGTGCCGCCTGCGCTCGCGGCCGGGCCGTCGGTGTTCGTGTCCCCGACGAGCATGAGCTTCGGCAACGTCCAGATCCAAACGACTTCGCCCGACCAGTTCGTGTCCATCCAAAACACCGGGGACGCAAACCTGGCCGTCGGCTCCATCAGCCTCACCGGAACGACGCCGGACCAGTTCTCGGTTTCCGCTGACGGCTGCTCCAGCCAGGTGCTGACACCCAACGGCTGGTGCTCGGTCAACGTGTCCTTCGCCCCCAGTTCTACAGGCTCCAAGTCGGCCAGGGTCTCTATCCCTTCGAACGCACCGACCAGCCCCAACACGATCTCGCTGTCGGGGATAGGGGTGAACCCCTCGATCTTCGTCAGCCCGACCAGCCTGAGCTTCGGAAACGCCCAGGTGGGAACGGTGACCCCCGATCACTTCGTGTCGATCCAGAACAGCGGCTCCGGCAACGGACCCCTGAACCTGGGCTCCCTGACGATCGAGGGGGCCTCACCCGATCAGTACGTCCTGTCCGCGGACGGCTGCTCCAACCAGGTCCTGTCCCCTAACGGCTGGTGCTCGGTGAACTTGGCTTTTGCGCCTACATCCACAGGCTCGAAGTCCGCGCGTCTGTCGATTCCGTCCAACGCGCCCACGAGTCCCAACACGATCTCCCTGTCCGGCATAGGGGTGAACCCTTCGATCTTCGTCAGCCCGACCAGCCTCAGCTTCGGCAACATCCAGGTGGGCGCGAACGCGCCCGAGCAGTTCCTGATGATCCAGAACAACGGCACGGGCCAGGGCCCCTTGGAGCTCGGGACCCTGACGCTTTCGGGGGCCGCCGCTGCGCAGTTCTCGCTGGCGGCGGACGGTTGCTCCAACCAGATCCTGGGTCCGAACGGCTGGTGCTCCGTGAACGTCGGGTTTGCGCCTGCATCCCCGGGGGCCAAGTCGGCCACGCTCGCGATACCCTCCAACGCCCCGACGAGTCCCAGCACCGTCAGCATCTCGGGTACGGGCGTGGTGAGGCTGCAGCTGAGCCCGTCGTCTCTTTCGTTCGGCTCCCAGAAGGTGGGCACCTCGAGCGCCGTGAGCTTCGTCTCGGCGACCAACACCGGCTCGGACTTCCTCACCCTCGGCAACGTGACGAGCGGCGGTGCGAACGCGGCCGACTTCGGGAAGGGGACCGATGGTTGCTCGGGTACCTTTTTGTCGCCGGGCCAGAGCTGCTCAGTCGCGGTGTCCTTTACGCCGGGTGCGGCGGGGACGCGGTCCGCGGTGCTGTCCTTCGGCCTCGGAGGCGGATCGGTTGACGCCGTCCTGAGCGGGACCGGCACCGTCCCGGTGATCTCGGTGACTCCTCCGGTCCTTTCCTTCGGGGACCGCAACGTGGGGGTGGGGGCCGCACCGATGGGCGCGACCGTCCGCAACACGGGCTCGGCGCCTCTCGCGCTTGCGTCGGTGTCCGCGACCGGCGACTTCGCCTCGCAGAGCAACTGCGGTGCCTCCGTCGCGCCGGGGGACTCCTGCACGGTGGACGTGAATTTCGTTCCCACGGAGCTGGGGGCCAGGACCGGAGCCCTTTCCATCGGAAGCGACGGCGGTTCGGCCACGGTCTCCCTGACGGGCAGGGGCGTCGACACGCTTCCTCCGTCGTCGGCTTGGACCACGGCTCCCAACTCGGTGAGGGTCAGCCAGCTTCAGTCGGTAGCCGGAACGACCTCCGACAACGTCGGGGTCTCGTCGGTCAAGGTGACGTTCACCGACGTGCTCGGCTCCCAGACGACCGTGGACGCAACCCTCGACTGCCTCGGTAGGACGTGCGACTGGACCGCCACCGTCCCGATCATGCTCCCCGGACCGGTCACCGCGGTGGCCCGGGGTACCGACCTGAACGCCAACCGCGAAAGCCTGGGGGCCCAGGTCAGCCTGATCGTGGTCTGACGGGTATCGGTCAGCCGGCCGCGCAGGTCCCGGTCCGGCTGGTTGTGCCTGGCCTTCGGGTTGTGGGGCTTCGGCCCCCAGGTGCGCCCCCGGCCCCCGGGACCAGCGGGTTAGGCTCGGGGGGGCGGAGGGCAACCCCCGCCGAAGCCTTGGGACGAAAGGTGCGGACATGACCAGCACACTGCGCGACACCGCCCGGGCGCTCGTAGCGGAGGGCAAGGGGATCCTGGCCGCCGACGAGAGCTTTGGGACCATAGAGAAGAGGTTCACGGGCATCGGCGTGGAGTCCTCCGAGGACAACCGCCGCGCCTACCGCGAGATGCTATTCACGACCCCCGGCGCCGGTGACTTCATCAGCGGCGTGATCCTGTTCGACGAGACTCTGCGCCAGAGCGGCTCGGACGGACGCCGGCTCGTGGAGGTCCTGCAGTCGCAGGACATCGTCCCCGGCATCAAGGTGGACAAGGGGACCGTCGACCTGCCCGGCGCCGCGGGCGAGAAGATGACGGAGGGACTCGACGGACTGCGAAAGCGGCTGGAGGAGTACCACGGCCTCGGCGCCCGGTTCACAAAGTGGCGAGCTACCTACTCGATCACCGACACCCTGCCCAGCCGCTACTGCTACCACGTCAACGCGCACGCCCTGGCTCGCTACGCGGCCCTGTCCCAGGAGCAGGGACTCGTTCCGATCGTGGAGCCGGAGGTCCTGATGGACGGCCCGCACTCCATCGACCGCTGTCACGAAGTGACCCGCGAGGCCCTGAACGAGGTCTTCGAGCAGCTGTTCATCCAGCGGGTTTCGCTGGAGGGGATGCTGCTCAAGCCGAACATGGTGCTGTCCGGCACGGAGGCGTCGGACCGGGCGGGGGCCGAGGACGTCGCGCGCGCGACGGTTGCGTGCCTGCGCGAGGCGGTCCCGGCCGCCGTTCCGGGGATTGTGTTCCTGTCCGGCGGGCAGTCCGACGAGCAGGCGACGGCGCATCTGGACGCGATGAACCGGCTCGGCCCCCACCCGTGGGAACTGAGCTTCTCGTACGGACGGGCACTGCAGTCCCCGTCGCTCAAGGCCTGGCAGGGCGCCGCCTCGAACGTCTCTGCCGGCCAGCAAGCGTTCCTGCACCGCGCGCGGTGCAACAGCGAGGCGCGGTACGGCCGCTACTCGCGGGAGCTCGAACAGGCAGCAGCCGGCCGCTGACGACCGGCACCCGCAAGGAGCCACGACCCTGGAGGGTCTGGCTCCTGCTGTTCTCCGTATGGTTCCCCTTCGGAGGCAGCGGACCGGGGCGGGTCCGCTGCCCTCCGATGGGAACCGGTGCTTGAGGTGTTAGGCCGAGCGCGCCTTACGAGTGGTGGTGGAAGTGGAGCGCTTGGGCGGCACGTAGCGGTAGTGGTGTCCCTTGCCCACCGGGCAGATCGGGAAACGGCCCCCGTCGCGGACGATCACGGCGAAGTCGTTGCAGGAGCAGCGGTAGCGTCCCTTTCGGGGAGCCACATCGCCGGCGGCGAACAGGTCCTCGTCGGACGCTGCCACCGCTGCGGCGGAACCGACACCATTGGTGCTGGACCGCTCGGCCAGGCGCGCCGTCGCGACCTCCAGAGCGTTGTTCCCCACGACTGCGTTCCGATCGGCAAAGACGCCCACCAGAAGCGCCAGGAGCGCACTGCCCAGGTGCAGGGCGTTGTCCGGGTGGTTGAGCGCGATCAGATTAGCCTCGCTGCCCACCAGGAACAGCCCGACCAGGCCCACGAGCAGGTACACGGCGCCGACGAGCAGGTTGACGCGGCGAGCCCAGCGGACACCCGCCACCGCCCCGCCGACAAACAGCCCGCCAACCGCGAGGTGGACGATGTTGTGCAGCGGGTTCACGTCGAAGAAAATGAGGTTGTTGCCCTTCGTTGCCGCGAAGCCGATCCCGCTGGTCACGAGGAACCCTGCGGCCCCCACGAGCAGGTAAACGGCTCCGAACCCGTAGCCGAACATCTGGTTGGCTGAACCGGCCCGGCGTGCTCCGGAGCCGATTGCACCGGACAGACCTGATCTGATGGACATTCCCGTGCCTCCTTGGTCGAACTATCACCGCGTATTCGCGGCAGGCCGGCGGTCCGGACGGGTGCCCAGGTCAGGGTGCCGGGTTTAGGACGACGTCCCCGTTCCGGGGACCTCCGGCGGGGCGGACTCGCTGTCGCCCGCGTCGCCCGCCCGGCGACCGTGCAGGA
>DATLNZ010000069.1 GCA_035536535.1 Actinomycetota bacterium
ACCTCGCCCGGCTCCCGGCGGACCGCCTTCGGCGCCTGCAGTGCGGGCGCCGCCACGGCAAGCACGCGGGACGCCACCTGCATGATCGACTCGGCCACGCGGTAGCCGAGGGTGAGCTCCTCCACGCGTGCGGACTCGCGGTTCGGCAGGTGGTCCAGGACCTCGTCCCACGAGTCGTGCGCCCAGACGCCGGTGGCCTGTCCGAGGTCTCCGAGGATCGACATCGACCCCTCGGGACAGCGTCTGGCCACCATCCGCAGCTGCATGGGGGATAGGTCCTGCGCCTCGTCGACGACAACGTGGCCGTAGCGGTCCGGGGGCCCTTCGATGAGAGCCGAGGCTTCGTCCAGCAGGGGCAGGTCGGGCGCCGTCCATGCACGCTTGCCGCGGGGGCGGCGACGGAACACCTTCTGCTCGTCCGGGGACAGGAGGTCCTCGGCTGCGCGGGCCAGCCGGTCGGCGCTGGACAGAAGTCCCGAGACCAGCGTCTCGGCCCCCATCGCGGGCCAGACCCGGTCGAGCACGGCGCGGAACGCTTTGTCCGCCCGGACGGCCCGGACGGCCTCCTCGTAGTCCGGCAGGGTGTCCAGCGGGAGGGCGTCCACGTAGGCGCGGTACGCGTCCTGGACCAGCGCGTCGCGGAGCAGCTCGCGTCCGTGACGGAACGTCACCCCGCGGGAGCGGAAGGTGTCCGCGTGGGCGTTCACCTGATCGGCGCCCAGCAGGAACCGGACTCCATGGACGTTGATCTCTGCGTCGGACTCCTGAGGTGAGCAGCGATTCTCCAGCGCCGTCCGCACGAGCTCGCTCATGCGTGCGTCGCCCTTGATTCGTGCCACCTGGGGGTCGGCCTCGTCCACCACGCCGGTCTGCGGCATCAGTCCGGCGATCGGCACCTGGGTCATGGCCGACTCGCCGAGCGACGGCAGCACCTGGGACACGTACCGCATGAACACGGCGTTGGGTCCCAGCACCAGGACGCCCATGCGCTGCAGCCTCTGGCGGTGCTCGTACAGCAGGAACGCGGCGCGGTGAAGTCCGATGGCGGTCTTGCCGGTCCCCGGACCCCCCTGGACGACGACCACTCCCTCCAATGGCGCGCGGATGATCGCGTCCTGCTCGGCCTGGATGGTGGCGACGATGTCGCGCATGTGCGGACCGCGCTGCCGCGCCAGCTCGTGCTCGAGCATGTCCGTGCCGCGCAGAGCCGATTCGCCCGGGGGGGCCGACACGAAGTCGTCGTCGGAGATGCCGAGAATCTCGCGTCCCTCGACCAGAAACTGCCGGCGGCGGCGCAGCCCCATGCGGTCGCCGCGATGGGCCCGGTAGTAGCTCTGGGCGACCGGCGCCCGCCAGTCGACGACCAGCGTCTCGTAGCCGGGGGTCCGGACGTGGTGGCGCCCTATATAGAAGGTCTCCGGCTCCAGCAGGTCAATGCGTCCGAAGACCAGTGCCGACTTGGTGTCCGAAAGGGCCGCTATGCGGGCGTCCTTCCAGCGGTCGAAGACCTCCTGCTCGTAGTCGTTGCGCCCCTGGGGGTTGAGGCCGCGGACCTCCTCGAGCATCACGCCCAGGCTGGAGTAGGCCCGGTCCACGTGGGCCTGCTCGTGCTGAAGCTCTGGGTGGGAGGCGTCGACGGTCATCGCGGGGGCTCCGCCGGGGAGCAGGAATGATAACGCTCGCAGCGCCCCGGGGCGGCCCGACATGCCAAGTTCCGGCATGAAAACTGCCGCGGTGTTCGACGACAACGACATCTCCGCCTAATCCGGCAAGCGACCGGCCGAGCTACGAGCGTCTGGTCGAGGCGATCAAGAACGGCGAGGAAACTTCTCGTGCTACGAGTCCGAGCACAAGGCTGAGCGAATCCGCCGTAAGGCCGAGGATGAGATCAGGTGATTGGCGTAGGAGGTCGCACGCCTCGAGCCAGCGGGAGTCTGTGAGTGCCTGGATTCGCCAGCGCAGGGGCCGCTGTGCTTGCTGCGCGGCTGAAGAGGGGCTGCCCCACTCGGGACGCCTCCAAGGGAGATCCCTATGGTTCCGTCACGCTTCGCGACCGGCGAACGGGCGTTCGGAAAGTCACAGGACAGAAATCCGATGCTCGTACGTATTAATGATTGACCACGTCGGAAGTTCCCGCCCTGGTCACTGCGCCAGCAGGCGCGGGCCAGCAGATAACAGGGGGACTACCGAATGGGGAAGGCTCCAACCCGCACCGACTCCGGCTCGAGGTCTGGCCACTCGCGCTTTGGGCCACTTCTGAACCTGCCGTTGGCCCGTACGGCGCGTTTGGCGGTCATCCTCGGGGTCTTGTGCGGGGTGGGCCTTTTTACGACTCCAATGGCCGGAGCTCGCCTTGCACGGGAATGGGATCCTGCGACGGGCGCACATCGAACCTGGTACGAAACCCTCGATCACGCGGGCAGGGTCCGACAGGTCCATCCGTATCGGCCTTACTCGCGCTACCACTACCGGTTTGACGCTTACGGCAACTACATCGGGCGGAAGTGATGGCTCCGAAGGCACCCTCTCGCGTCGAAATGCGGGAGAAGCTGCGTGATCTGCTCGAAGGGCGGATCTCTCGACGGGACGCATCGTTGTGGGCGCATCAGTGGGTGACCGCGGACGACGCCGGCGTAGAGGACCGGGTGGTATGGGACGCACTCATCCGGCTCGGCTCGGCTGATCTCGGCGGGGAACCTGAGGAGTACCTGTACTTCGAGTCCGACTTCCACGCGTGGCTGGACGAGGTCGAGGATGCCATCGACAGTCCATCCTGACGCACTAAGCCCTTGGCTCCCAGTTCTAGTTGCTCTCGTTTCTACGGGGACGACGTGGGGCCTGGGTCGATGGCCCAGCTCCCATGTCGCGCGTCTACGGCCACGACGTCGACGAGTGGTCGGCGTGGCGCACTACATCTAGGCGAACAACGTCGCCGTAACGTTGGGGACGGCCGCGTGGTCACCTTGACTTCAGGACGGGTCAACCTCGATGACCGAGTATCCCCGAATCCGGACCTTGCCCAAGGCATGTGGGAGGCTCCAGTTCGTGTTTGCGCAACCCCCAATGGCGTCGTCATTCGTCGGCGGCGACATGACAGGCAGCCGGGCGCCCGGCGATACGATCATCAGGGAGGGTTTATGACCATCAGGCGAGTGCTGTGACCGCTCCGCGACTGCCCGGAGGGGTAGTGCACAAGCTCCCACCGGACTTGCGCGGAGCGCTGATCCTGCACGCGACGGCGCTCGGCGCCTGGAAGGCAATCACGCCTCTGGCGCGCAACGAGTTCATCTGCTGGGTTGAGGACGCCAAGCAGGCAACCACCCGGGAGCGCCGCATCCGACGCACCGTGGAGGAGCTGGAGGAAGGCATGCGCCGGCCCTGCTGCTGGCCGGGGTGCAAGCACCGCGAGCGGACCGGGTCCTAGCCGCAGGAGCCGCTCGCCGGGCCCGACGAGGCACCGGGGACAGCAGCCAAGGTTCAGCGGCCCCGCTGGAACGCCGATACCATTCCCATGTCCATGCGGACTCGCCCTCGCATCGCCTTCGTCGCCGTCTCGCTGGTCGCGGGACTGCTGTCCGCCGCAGCCCCGGCCTCCGCGGCCCCCGTCCTGCCCTCGGGCTTCGTGGACGAGGTGGTGACCACGGTCGGCGCGCCCACGGCCCTGGCCTTCACGCCGGACGGCCGGATGCTCATCGCGACCCAGGGCGGACGGCTGCGCGTCTTCTCCGGCGGGGCCCTTCTGGCCACACCGGCCCTGGATCTGTCGGCAGTCGTCTGCAGCAACTCCGAGCGCGGCCTGCTCGGAGTGGCCGTGGACCCGGCCTTCGCCACCAACGGCTGGATCTACGTCTTCTACACGTTCAACAAGAACGCGACCTGCGAGACGAACACGGCCAGCGCGCCGGTGAACAGGGTGTCGCGGTTCGTCCTGCCGTCGTCCAACGTGGTGGACCGCACCACGGAGACCGTCCTGGTGGACAACATGCCCTCGCCCGCCGGAAACCACAATGCAGGGGACCTGGCCTTCGGCAAGGACGGCTTCCTCTACGTGACGATCGGCGACGGAGGCTGCGACTACGCCGGCGGCGGCTGCGCGGGCAGCAACGACGCGGCACGCGACCAGCACGTGCTGACGGGGAAAGTCCTGCGGATCACGCGCGACGGAGGAATACCCGCCGGCAACCCGTTTCTCGGCACGGACAGCTCGAGGTGCAACGTCACCGGCCGGACGACCGCCGGGCGCAAGTGCCAGGAGACCTTCGCCTGGGGGCTGCGCAACCCGTTCCGCATGGCCTTCGACCCCAACGCGGCCTCCACGCGGTTCCACATCAACGACGTCGGACAGAACGCGTGGGAGGAGATCGACCTCGGCACCCCGGGGGCCGACTACGGGTGGAACGTCCGCGAGGGCTTCTGCGCCAACGGCTCCACCACCAACTGCGGGACTCCTCCCACCGGCATGACCAATCCGATCTTCGCCTACGGACACGGGTCCGGGTGCGCTTCCATCACCGGCGGCGCCTTCGTGCCGTCCGGCGTGTGGCCGTCACCCTACGGCGGCTCGTACCTGTTCAGCGACTACGTCTGCGGCAAGATCTTCAGGCTCGTGCCGGCGTCCGGCGGCGGATGGACGATGAGCGAGTTCGTCACCGGCCTCGGGTCGTCCAGCGCGGTCCACCTCGGCTTCGGCCCCCACGCGGGGGGCCAGGCGCTGTACTACACGAGCTATGCCAGCGGGGGCCAGGTCCACCGCATCAGGTACACGGGAAGCCTCAACCGCCAGCCCGTGGCCTCGATCTCGGCCTCACCGACGTCCGGACCGGCGCCTCTGACCGTTTCCTTCAACGGAAGCGCGAGCTCGGACCCGGACGGCGACAGCCTCACCTACGAGTGGAGCTTCGGCGACGGCACCAGCCAGACGACCTCCGGCCCGACGACGTCCCACACCTACGCCGCCGGCTCGTACACGGCCAGCCTGACCGTGAGGGATCCGTCCGGCGCGACGTCGTCTCCGTCCAGCGTGTCGATCTCGTCCGGCAATTCCGCGCCCACGGCCACGATCACATCGCCGTCCACCACCGTGCGCTTCTACGTCGGCCAGCCGCTGACGTTGTCCGGTAGCGGCTCGGACGCGCAGGACGGGACGATCCCGAGCTCCCGGATGTCGTGGACGGTCGTCCGCGTCCACGGCACGCACACCCACCCGTTCCTCGGACCGGTGACCGGCAATAACATCGGCTTCACGGCCCCGGCCCCCGAGGACCTCGCCGCCGCAGCCAACAGCTACCTGCGTGCGACTGTCACAGTCACCGACTCGGCGGGTGCGTCCACCAGCGTCACGCGCGACATCCTGCCCTACAAGGTCAGCCTGACCTTCTCCACCTACCCGCGGGGACTGACGATCCGCGTCGCTGGCGTCTACGTCAGGGGGCCTGTGACCTACACGTCCTGGCGCGCGCACCGCATCTACATCTACGCGCCCAACCAGGGCCGTTACTACTTCCGCTACTGGACCGACGGCGGAGCGCGCGGCCACACGATCACGACGCCGTCGTCGGCCAAGACCTACACGGCCGTCTACCGCTACTACTGACCGATTCGCTACTCTCCAAACTCGCCCGCGAGCAAGGAGACGGCGTGACGCGCGTAAGCGCCAAGGCGGCCACATTCACCGAGTCGGTCATCCGCGAGATGACGCGGCTGGCGATCCTGCACGGGGCGGTCAACCT
>DATLNZ010000070.1 GCA_035536535.1 Actinomycetota bacterium
GCTCCACGGAGTTCCTGCCGGGCTCGCTGGTCGAGCGCGCGGTCTTCGAGGCCGAGAACCGCCGCGTGGTGCAGGAGGGCGGCGAGCCGGCCTCCGGTCGTCCGGTCCTCATGGGCATCACCAAGGCCAGCCTCGCGACCGACTCCTGGCTCGCGGCGGCCTCCTTCCAGGAGACCACCCGCGTGCTCACGGAGGCCTCCCTTTCGGGACGCAGCGACCCGCTGCTCGGCCTGAAGGAGAACGTCATCATCGGCAAGCTCATCCCGGCAGGTACCGGCATGCGCCGCTACCGCTCGGTGAAGGTCGTGCCGCTGGTGGAGGTCCCGGACACCGACGACGACCCGCGCGACGACCTGCTGTCGGATACGGGTCTGCTCGAGGAGCTCATGGGCTACGAGGAGGCCGCCGTCGGGAGCGAGGAAGGCTAACCTTCCTCGGACAAGTCACAAAGGGCCGCCCGGCACCGGGCGGCCCTTTTTTTTCCCGAAAGGAACGGCGCCTGCTGCGCCGAACAGTTGGGTAGGAACGGTCGGGGGAGGTCAAAGATGCGGGTCAAGCGCTCGATTGCGGCGGTGACGTTCGGCTTGTGGCTGGCCATGTTCGTACCGGGACAGGCGGAGGCGTGGAATTACTGCAGTAATGAGGGCGGACAGCCCCCCGACGAGGTGACCGTCAGGCAGCAGGTGCCCGTGGCCGGGTTCGTGTTCGCCGGAGCCGACACGAACTACAACGGCAATGGCTTCTACTTGGCGTGCGTGGAGACGGGCGGGCCCATCTCGGTGAATGAAGGGGTCGGCGTGAAGTTCGATGGTTCAGGCGCCACGCAGCCCGGGGACTACGTGAAGGTCCAACGCTGCAACCCCGAGTGCACAGACGTGCACCACCAAGACCTGCCGTAGCAGGCGGTGCGGCGGCGGCTGCTCGAGCAGCTGGCAAGGTCACGACCCGACCTGCCGGACCCGGAATCGGCCATCACGCGGGGCTTGGTGTGGGTGGACGGCGTTCCGATCACAAACCCCCGATCGCTGGTCCTGGACGGTTCGGCCATCGTGGTGGTCGAGCCTCTGGCCCTGAGGGGCAGCGCGAAAATGCGGCCTGCTCTGGACGAGTTCGGCGTGGACCCGGCCGGCAAGGTCTGCCTGGACGTCGGTGCGGCCGCCGGCGGCTTTACGTCGGTCCTGCTGGAGCGGGGAGCGGCGCGCATCTTTGCGGTGGACGTGGGCCACGGACAACTCCTCGGCTCCCTGCGTCAGGACCCCAGGGTGGTGAACCTGGAGGCCACGAACGTGGCCAAGCTGGATCGCGTTCTGATCCCGGAGCCGGTTGAGCTGGTGGTGGTGGACGTCTCTTACCTGTCCCTCTCGGGAGCTGTTGCCCAGCTGGACCGGATCAAGTTCGTCGCGGACGCCGAGCTCGTGGGACTCGTGAAGCCCATGTTCGAGCTCAGGCTCGCGGAAGCGCCCACCGACTGGGAGAGCGTCGGGCGGGCCGTCACCCAGGCGCGGCCGGGGCTGGAGGGGGCGGGGTGGGAATTCCTCGGGTCGTTCAGGTCGCCATCACCGGGAGCCCGCGGGGCCTTGGAGGCGTTCGTGCACTGCCGAAAGTCTGCCCGCGATTGACGCTGCGCCGGGCCGCCAGTAGCATCATTGTTCGTGTCCGGACCGCTGGTCCGGGCATTGTTCGCGTGACCGGGCCTTCCGGGCCGCATCGTCCGACCTCGACCTCGGGTGTCGGCCGTGCGCCCGGGGTCGACTAACAGGAGCAGGCGTGCCGACGATCCAGCAGCTGATCAGGCAGGGACGGGACATCAAAAGGACCAAGTCCAAGACGCCTGCGTTCAAGGGCTCGCCCCAGCGGCGAGGCGTCTGCCTGCGCGTCTACACCACCACTCCCAAAAAGCCCAACTCAGCGCTGCGCAAGATCGCCAGGGTGCGCCTGACGTCCGGGATGGAGGTAACGGCCTACATCCCCGGAGAGCAGCACAACCTTCAGGAGCACTCGATCGTGCTCGTCCGCGGAGGCCGTGTCCGCGACCTCCCGGGCGTCCGCTACAAGATCATCCGCGGCGCTCTTGACACCGCGGGGGTCCGCAACCGCAAGCAGGGCCGCTCCAAGTACGGCGCCAAAAAGGGCGGTTCGTAGAGATGCCCCGCCGCGGAGCAATCCCGAAGCGCGAGATCCGTCCGGATCCCCTGCACGACAGCCAGCTGGTCACGCAGCTGATCAACAAGGTCATGCAGGACGGCAAGAAGACACTTGCGGAGCGGATCGTCTACGAAGCCCTGGACGACCTGAACCAGAGGTCTGGCATGGAGCATGTCCCCGCCCTGAAGAAGGCGGTGGACAACGTCAAGCCGCTGCTGGAGGTCCGTTCCCGCCGCGTCGGTGGAACGACCTATCAAGTCCCGGTCGACGTCCCGGCCCGGCGGGGAACCTCACTGGCCATCCGGTGGCTGGTCGGGACCGCGCGCGGCCGCAAGGGCAAGGGTATGGCCGAGAAGCTCTCGGCCGAGCTGCTAGACGCCCTGCAGGGCACCGGCACCGCCGTCAAGAAGCGCGAGGACCTGCACAAGATGGCGGACGCAAACCGGGCTTTCGCTCACTTCCGCTGGTAACCGGCCCAGCCCGACGCCCTAGCCGACACGGCCGGGGGTCTTCACGACCACAGACGGCCCGCGAGCGGGCGGAGACGAAATGGTAGAGGCGACGACAGAAGCCAGAACAGAGGCAGGACGCCCAGGCGGAAGCCCTGAGCGCCAGTACCCGATCGCCCGCACGCGCAACATCGGGATCATGGCCCACATCGACGCGGGCAAGACCACCGCCACCGAGCGGATCCTCTACTACACGGGCAAGACCTACAAGATCGGCGAGGTCCACGAAGGCGCGGCCGTCATGGACTGGATGCAGGAGGAGCAGGAGCGGGGGATCACCATCACCTCGGCCGCCACCACCTGCCACTGGAACGACCACTGGATCAACATCATCGACACGCCCGGCCACGTCGACTTCACGGTCGAGGTCGAGCGGAGCCTCCGCGTGCTGGACGGCGCCGTGGCCGTGTTCGACGCCGTCCAGGGGGTCGAGCCCCAGACGGAGACCGTGTGGCGCCAGGCCAACAAGTACGGCGTGCCGCGCATCTGCTTCGTCAACAAGATGGACCGCACCGGCTCGGACTTCTGGATGAGCGTGAACACGATCAAAGCCCGCCTCGTCGAGCCCCACCCCATCGCGATTCAGATCCCGTGGGGAGCCGAGGGCGACTTCGTCGGAGTGATCGACCTCGTCGAGATGAAGGCCCTGCGCTGGGACGACGACAAGGGCGACACCTGGGAAACGCTGGACGTCCCGGACGACCTTGTTGACGACGCCGCCAAGGCCAGACACCTGCTGATCGAGGACCTGGCCGAGGTCGAGCACGACGAGATCATGCTCGAGCACTTCGTCAACGGAACCGACCCTTCGGCCGAAGAGCTGCGTGCAGCGATCCGACGCCACACGCTTGCCATGGAGATCGCTCCGGTCCTCGTCGGAGCAGCCTTCCGCAACAAGGGGGTCCAGCCCCTGCTCGACGCAATCGTGGACTACCTGCCCTCGCCATCGGATGTCCCCCCGCTGGTCGGCGAGACGCCCATCACGCAGGAGCCGGCTGAGCGTCCGGCCGACGACTCGGCCCCCTTCTCTGCGCTGGCATTCAAGATCGTCTCTGACCCCTACGTCGGAAAGCTCACCTACTTCCGCGTCTATTCCGGGTGGCTGAAGGCCGGCAGCCACGTCACCAACGCAACCAAGGACCGCAAGGAGCGCGTGGGCCGCCTTTTGCGCATGCACGCCAACAAGCAGGAGGACATCGACTGCGTGTTCTCCGGCGACATCGTCGCGGCAGTGGGTCTGAAGCACACCACCACAGGGGACACCCTCGCCGATCCGCAGGCGCCGGTGATCCTCGAGTCCATGAGCTTTCCCGAGCCGGTCATCTCGATCGCCATCGAGCCCAAGACCGCCGCCGACAACGACAAGCTGGGCCAAGCCCTCCAGAAGCTGTCCGAGGAGGACCCGACGTTCCGCGTCGCCTACAACGACGAGACCGGGCAGACCCTCATCTCAGGGATGGGCGAGCTGCACCTGGAGATCATCGCGTCGCGCCTTCAGCGCGAGTTCAAGGTCGGGGCGACGGTCGGAAAGCCTCAGGTCGCATATCGGGAGACGATCCGAAACCCGGTCAAGCACCTGGTCTACACGCACTCCAAGCAGACCGGGGGCCGTGGTCAGTACGCCAAGGTCGCCATCGACCTGGAGCCGCTGGGACCGAGCGGTGGGTTTGAGTTCGTCAACAAGGTCAAGGGCGGAGACGTCCCCCAGGAGTACATCCCGGCCGTGGACCAGGGGGTGCAGGAAGCCATGCAAACCGGCATCCTCGCGGGTTACCCCATGGTGGACGTCCGGGTGACCCTGACCGGAGGCGCCGCCCACGACGTGGACTCCTCGGAGATGGCGTTCAAGGTCGCCGGCTCCATGGCGCTCAAGGAGGCGGCCCGCAAGGCCAAGCCGGTGCTGCTCGAGCCGATCATGGACCTCGAGGTGGTCACGCCCGACGAGTACCTGGGCGACGTCCTCGGCGACATCACCGCCAAGCGCGGCCGTATCGAGGGAGTCGAGGCGCGCGCAGGTAGCCAGATCGTCAGGGCTCTCGTGCCGCTCGCGGAGCTGTTCGGGTATGCTACCGACTTGCGCTCGCGGACCCAGGGGCGTGCAACATTTACGCCGCGGTTCCACTCCTACCAGGAGGTTCCGGAGTCCGTTCAGCGTGAGCTTGTGAAGTAATTCAAGCAGTCCCTCCGGGCGCCGTCAACGAGGCTGCCCGGCTGTCGGTTTGAACGTCGAAGGAGGAAGAAGTGGCCAAGCAGAAGTTCGAGCGCACCAAGCCCCACGTCAACATCGGCACGATCGGCCACATCGACCACGGCAAGACCACCTTGACCGCGGCCATCACGGCCGTGCTGGCCAAGCACAAGCCGTCCGACGTCAACAAGGCCTTCGCCTTCGACCAGATCGACAAGGCCCCCGAGGAAAAGGCCCGCGGCATCACGATCGCCATCGCCCACGTCGAATACGAGTCCGACGCCCGCCACTACGCCCACGTCGAC
>DATLNZ010000071.1 GCA_035536535.1 Actinomycetota bacterium
GAAGTCGACGGCCAAGAAGTCGACCGCACGGAAGTCGACGGCAAAGAAGTCGACGGCCAAGAAGTCGACCGCGAAGAAGTCGACGGGCGGAGCCAAGAAGTCCACCGCCAGGAAGTCGACGGCCAAGAAGTCGACCGCAAGGAAGTCGACCAGCAGGTAGCCGGTCCGACCTCGCAAAACAACCTCCCCCGCGGCGAAGCCGCGGGGGAGTCCTTTGTCCGGCGGGCCTGTGTGACGCTAGTCGCATGTGGCGCCGGCTCACCAGGTACCTGACCCCGTCCCGCTCCCGCTATGTCTTTGTCACGGAGACGGTGGCACGTGCCGCCGCTTCGGTGGACGGGGTGTGGGCAGTTCACTCGATGTCGATCCGCCGGTCGCGCGCATCGCTGCGGGTCGGCATCGAGCCGGCGTGGCCGCCGGGCACCGTCGCCGCTGAGGTGGAGAACGCGGTGCGGCGCGTGATGCCGCAGCTCGAGTCGGTGACGGTCGTAGTGGACCCTGACTCGTGAGCTCCTTGGTGCGCGAGCGTCTGGACGCGGCGCGCGAGTTGGCCGGACAGCAGCACCGCGAGGGCGTGCGAGCCACGGATGTCGCGGCGGGCCACGCGAGACGTGTGGACGACGTGCTGGCGTCGTTGTTCGAAGCCGGGCCCCCGTACACGGGTGTGGCGTTGATCGCGGTCGGTGGATACGGCCGTCTGGAGCTGGCTCCCTACTCGGACCTCGACGTGCTGGTCCTGCACCGCGGTACTCCTCCGGACCACTTGGAGGAGATGGTCCGCCGCGTGGTCTATCCGCTGTGGGATGCAGGACGCGAGGTCGGTCAGCGCGTCCGCAATCTCGCGGAGGTCGTCCGGTCGCTGGAGCGTGTGGACGAGTCGGCCGCGACGCTCGACTCCCGTCTGGTCGCCGGCGATCCGGCGGTGTTCGCGGAGATGGAGGCGCTGCTGCAGCGTGAGCTGCAGCGCCACCGGCATCGCTTCTTTTCGCAGCTGCTGGCCGAGACGGGGTCACGTCACGAGTCATTCGGCCACGCGGGGCATCTGCTGGAGCCCCACGTGCGCGATTCGGCGGGAGCCCTGAGGGACATCCACACCCTCGGATGGGCGGGACGGCTGATCGGGGGCCAGGGCTTGGACCCCCTGGTGCGCGAAGGGATCCTCAGCGCCGCCGACGCGGATGCGGTCGGCGCATCGCAGGACTTCCTCCTGCGGGTGCGCTTCGAGATGCACCTGCGATCCCAGCGCCGCCAGGACCGTCTGCACCTGGAGGACCAGGACCCGATAGCCGAGTCGCTCGGGTTCGGCACAGTCACACCGGAGGGCGCTGGTGCGGGGGACGAGCTCATGCGCCGGCTGTACCGGCACTGCCGGACGACGGAAGCCGTCGTCTCGTCGGCATGGCAGGACCTCGTCCGCCGGCGCGCGCGCAGGCGGCTGCGGTCCGGACGCCACATCGCCGGCGAAGGCTGGGTCGTCCAGGGGGGTCGCCTCGAGGTGCTCGCCTCACCGGACCCGCTGGAGGACCCGTCCGGGTGGCTGTCGATGTTCATGCACGCGATCCGCGCGGACGTCCCCCTGAGCCGGCGGTCGCTCAACCGTCTGCAGGAGCACGTTGCTGAGGGAGAGCCGGCGAGGTGGAACCCCACCGCATCGGATGCGTTTCTGGAGATCCTGCGACTGGGCCGAAAATCGGTCCCCGCTATGCAGGCCATGGACTCGACCGGCCTGCTCGCGGCACTGATCCCGGAGTGGAAGCACGTGAGCTGCCTGCCGCAGCGCAACCTATACCACCGCTACAGCGTGGACATCCACAGCTTCCAGGCGGTCGCGGAACTGGTTGAAAGCGCTCCCGCAAGGGTGTCCGGATCCAAGGTCCCGGCCCGCGGGCGCGAAGCCCCTGCAGCCGAGCAGGCGGACGTGTCCGGTGCATGGCTTCTCGTGGACGACCCGCGCCCGCTGCTGCTCGCCGCGCTCCTGCACGACTGTGGGAAGGGCCGGGGCGGCGACCACGCCGTACTGGGTGCCCGCATCACTGCTTCCACGCTCTCGCGAATGGGGCTGGCCAACGGTGTCGCGGCCGACGCTGAGTTTCTCGTCCGAAGTCACCTGCTGTTGCCGGAGACCGCGCTGCGCAGGGACCTCGAGGACGAGGGCACGATCACGGAGGTGGCGCGAGCGGCCGGGACCGCACATCGATTGGCCATGTTGTTCCTGCTCGCGCGTGCCGACGCGCTGGCGACGGGTCCGGAGGCGTGGTCGGTCTTCCGGTCGTCGCTTGTCCGGCAGCTCTACTCGAGCGCCATGAAGGTCCTCAGCGGCGAGCCTGTTGCGGCATCAGGCCCCGGCCCCCGTATCGGCGTGGAGGAGATGAGCCGTCCCTTCGACGGGGAGCCGGTCGTTGAGGTCCACCCGGGGGCCGAGGCCGACCGCATGCTGCTGATCGCCCGGGACCGTCCGGGACTGCTGGCCTCGGTGTGCGGGGTCCTCGCTCTGCGCGGCGTGGACGTGCTGTCCGCCGAAGCCGCTACCAGGCCGGACGGCACCGCCGTGGAGGCCTTCATCGTCCGGGGCTCCCGAGAACGCCTTACCCCTGATCGCTGGCATCGCATCACGGCCGACGTAGCGGCCGCCGCGCGCGGGGGCCTGGACCTGGACGAGCCGCTTCGCGCCAAGTCGCAAGCCGAACGGAGGCCGGCCGCGCCGGCACGCCCGACCGACGTCGTCGTCGACAACAAAGCGGCTGAGGCCATGACCGTCGTGGAGGTCCATGCGACCGATCGGCTCGGCCTCCTGCACTCCGTCACCCGCACCCTGGCCGAATGCGGGTGCGACGTGAGGCGCGCAAAGGTGGCGACCTACGGAGCCGAAGTGGTGGACGTCTTCTACGTCACGGCCAAAGGCGGAGGCCGCATCCACGACCCACAGGACGTGGAGACTCTGCGCGAGGCACTGGCGGCTGCGGTTTCGCAGATGGACTGACCGGCCCAGTTTCCGGAGGTGTGCCGTCCCTGGCCGGACGCCCCCGGCGGTACCGTGACCCGGTGAACCCCCTTTCAATAGAAGAGGCATATCGGCTTATCGAGTCGGAACGGGTGGTGGTCCCGCGTCCGGACCGCGGCCTCGTCGTCCTGACCGGCCCCCAGCGCGTGTGGTTCCTCCAAAACACCGTCACCGCCGACCTCGACGCCCTGGACGACGGCCGGTGGACGGACTCCTGCTTTCTCACCCCCAAAGGCAAGGTCGTCGCGCACTTCCGCGCCGGCAAGCTCGGTGAGCGGGTCGTGCTGGACGTCGACCCCCCGGGGACGGCCGACCTGATCGGCTGGTTCACGAGGTACAGGTTCCGGACGCAGGTCGAGATCCAGGACGCCTCGTCCGGGGCCTTCACCGTCATCGGCGCGGGAGCCCACGAGCCGAGCACGGGTGCCGCGGGCCGGGTGGACGATTCCCCCGCCGGCCTGCGGTTCTTCGACACGCTCGGCCCCCACGAGACGGTGGACGTACACGCCGGGACCGAGCCACAGGACATCGCCCACCTGCCCGTCGCGGACCCCCGCCTGTACGAGGTGCTGCGCGTGGAGGCCGGCGCAGGCAGGTTCGGGACCGATTACGGGCCGGAGACCCTGCCGCAGGAGGCCGGACTCACCCTCGCCGTCTCCGTGACCAAGGGCTGCTATGTGGGACAGGAGGTCATGGCCAGGCTCCACTTCCGTGGCCACGTGAACCGGGTGCTGCGAAAGCTGACCTTCAACCAACCGGTCACCGCCGGGGAGCAGCTGCTCCACGATGGGCGCCCGGTCGGCCGGGTGACCTCGTCCGTGGTCTCGCCGGGGCAGGGTCCGATCGGCATCGGGATGGTCCGCGTGGACGTCCCGGACGGCACCGCGCTGCAGGTCCCGGGAGCCGGGCCCGCGGTCGTGGGGCCGATCCCGGAGGGGACCAAGGTCGCCGCCGGGCCCCCGCAGGGAGCCGGGCCCCCGCAGAACGTGTAGAAGCGCTGTGCCGGGCCCCCACCGTGAGGCGACTCCCGTGTGACGTCCCGTAACCGCGCCGTAACCAACCGTAATCCTCGCGCAAAGGTGCGCCCCTAACGTTGCGCTGACTAGGCCGTCCAACGTCGGGGGAGAGAATGGATCGTTGTCTGGTGGCTGCGCGTCGGGCCCTGTCCGTGTCCGCGATTGCCGTGATCTGGTCGGTGGTGTCGGCGCTTCCGGCCTCCGCGCAGGACGCGGCGGCCGACACCGGCGACACGGCCTGGGTTCTGGTGTCCGCGGCCCTGGTGATGTTCATGACGCCGGGGCTGGCGTTCTTCTACTCGGGGCTGGTGCGGTCCAAGAACGTCCTCGGGACGATCATGCACGCGTTCGTCGCCCTGGGCGCCATAAGCATCGCTTGGGTGGTCCTCGGACACACCCTCGCTTTCGGCCCGGACATCTCCAAGGTCATCGGCGGCTTGGACTTCCTCGGCTTCCGCGACGTCGGCGAGGCGCCGCACGAGCTGGCGAAGACCGTCCCCCACTCGGCTTTCGCGATCTACCAGATGATGTTCGCGGTGATCACCCCCGCGCTGATAGCGGGTGCGTTCGCCGAGAGGATGCGGTTTTCCGCCTACGTGGTGTTCATCACCCTGTGGTCGCTGATCGTGTACTCGCCGGTGGCACACTGGGTGTGGGGCGGGGGATTTCTAGGCGCAACGGAGCTCGGCGCCCTCGACTTCGCCGGCGGCACGGTCGTCCATATCAACGCCGGAGCCGCGGCGCTCGTCGCGGCAGTGCTGCTGGGCAGAAGGCGCGGATGGCCGACGGAGCCGATGCTGCCGCACAACGTGCCGTTTGTCGTCCTGGGTGCGTCGATCCTGTGGTTCGGGTGGTTCGGCTTCAACGGCGGGAGCGCGCTGGGCTCGGGAGCGCTTTCGTCCATGGCGTTCACGACTACTCACGTCGCCGCCGCCGCGGCGATCTTCGGATGGATCGTCCCCGAGTGGCTGCGGCACAAGCGCCCGACGGCGGTGGGAGCGGCCACGGGGGCAGTCGCGGGACTGGTTGCGATCACGCCGGCGGCGGGGTTCGTCCGGCCGTGGGCGGCCATCGTCATCGGGTTCACGGCCGGTTTCGTGTGCTACTACGCGGTGAGCCTGAAGTGGAAGCTGCGCTACGACGACTCGCTGGACGTCGTCGGCGTGCACCTGGTGGGCGGCATCGTCGGTGCCCTGCTGACCGGGGTTTTCGCGCTCGACACGGGACTGGTCTACTCGGGCAGCCTGTCTCAGGTCGGCAAGCAGGCATCGGCCATGGCGGTGACCATGTTGTGGTCGTTCGTCGTCACGTTTGTGATCCTCAAGCTCATCGACGTGGCGATCGGCCTGCGCGTGACCGACGAGGACGAGGACACCGGCCTGGACCGCAGCCAGCACGGGGAGGCCGGATATGCGGCCTGAGTACCCGGCTCAACCGGCAGGATCTGGCCGCGGCGACCGACAGGAGGACCGATGAAGCTCGTGACCGCGATCGTCAAGCCCTTCAAGCTCGACGACGTGAAGGAGGCGCTCAAGCAGCTCGGCGTGCAGGGCATGACGGTGACGGAGGCGCGGGGGTTCGGCCGCCAACGGGGCCACACGGAGGTGTTCCGGGGGGCCGAGTACGAGGTCGACTTCGTCCCGAAGGTGAAGGTCGAGATCCTCGTGGAGGACGCCCTGGCCGACCGCGTCGTGCAGTCGATCCTGGCCAGCGCCCGCACCGACAAGATCGGCGACGGCAAGATCTGGATCACCGACGCGGGACCCGTCTACAGGATCAGGACCGGCGAGTCGGGGGCCGAGGCGCTGTAGTCCGCCAGGAAAGGCGTGGCCGAGTCCGGCCCCTTAGGCTTGCCCGATGAACAGAGAAGAGATGCTCGGCCTCCTGGGCCGCAACAAAAAGGCCGTCATGACCACCATCGGTCGTGACGGCACGCCGCACTCGGTCCCCGTGCTCTACGCGTTGGACGCAGACGTCGTCCTCATCTCCGGGACCCAGGGCCGCGCGCGCACGAACAACCTCAGGCGCGACCCGCGCTGCGTCGTGACGGTGTTCGACGACGGGGACTGGTTCAAGTGGGTGACGGTGCAGGGGACGGTTCAGCTCAGGACCGAAGATGCCGTCGCGGAGAACGCGCGCCTGTACACCATGATCACCGGCAAGCCGCCGGAGAACATGGACGAGTACCGCGAGGCGATGATCCGCGAAAAGCGGCTCGTCTACGCCCTGTCGATCGAGCGCTGGTACCCCTCGGGCGACTGAGCGGCGCCCGACCCGTTGGACGCCGAGCCGTTCGAGCC
>DATLNZ010000072.1 GCA_035536535.1 Actinomycetota bacterium
CGGCCGGTTTCTATGTGTGGGACCGCCCGGACATGGACATAGAGGACGCCCTCCGGCGCATGCGGGAAGTCGAGGCCATGGAGTCGGGGCCCGAGCGCGACGCGGCGTGGGAGCAGCTGATGCGGGAAGCCAAACTGGGTCCCCACTGGCCGACCCGGCTGTTCGCGGGGCGCAACGAGCGCAACGACGCGGCGATCGAGCTGCACGACCTCGAGGGCCGCGTCCGGCTGCGACTGGTCGTTTCGGCGGACGGTGAGGCGAAGGTCCAGTTCCTGGACGAGGGCGGTGAGGTCGCGAAGGTCCTGACTGCCGGCTGATGCCCCGGCACGCCTTATCGGCTCCCGGCTGATGCCCGGGCAGGTTTACTGACTCATGGTCGAGCAGGGGTCGGAGCTTTCGGTGCTGGCGCGTTTCGGCATCCGCGACCCCGCGCGCGCCGTCCGTGAGCTTCCTTCCGGGTGGGTGGAGGACCCGAGGTGGTCGGCGTTGCTCGAGTTCGTCGGTGACCGGGCCCCCGATCCGGACGTGGCTCTGCGCCGGTTGTGCGGAACTCCGCCGGACATCGTGGAAGCCGTCCTGTCGGATCCGGACAAAGCAGCGCCGATGGTCGCGGTCCTCGGCTTCAGCGAGTACTTGTCCGGGCTTGTCTCCCGGCTCCCGGGGGCTGCCGGCGTCCTGCTGGGGGGTGACGGTCCGAGGCAAGAGACTCTGCGAGACCTGAAGGACGAACGGCTGCTTCAGATCGCGGCGCGTGACCTCTCGTCGGCTCCCGACCGCGACTCCCTCGTCCGGACCGGCCACGAGCTTTCGGACCTCGCCGACGACTGCCTGCGCGCGGTCATCGACCAGGCGGGGGCCGAGGGAATGGCCGTCATGGCCATGGGCAAGCTGGGCGGACGCGAGCTCAACTACGCGTCGGACATCGACGTCCTGTTCGTGCACCGCACCGGTGGCGACGAGGCGGAGGCCGCGGCCAAGCGGGTCATGGAGGCGATGAACGGACCGCCGGTGATCTTCCGGACCGACGCCGACCTGCGTCCGGAGGGCCGGGACGGTCCGTTGGTGAGGTCGCTTGACGCCTTCGCCGCCTACTACCGGCGCTGGGCGCAGGTGTGGGAGTTCCAGTCGCTGATCAAGTGCAGGTTCTCCGCGGGCGACCAGTCCGTCGGCGACGACTTCCTCGAGCTGGTGCGCCCGTTCGTATGGCCGGAGCGTCTGGCGCCCGAGGCGGTCGAGCAGGTGCGGGCGTTGAAGTCCAGGGCCGAGGCTCAGGTCCACCGGGCGGGGCTGTCCGGACGTCAGGTGAAGCTCGGGCGGGGGGGTATACGCGACGTGGAGTTCGCCGTCCAGCTCCTGCAGCTCGTCCACGGCCGGCACCATCCGGACCTGCGGGTGCGCAACACGCTGGAGGCGCTGGACGTCCTGGGGGCCGAGGGTTTTGTGGCCGAGCAGGACGCCGACGACCTCGCCGACGCATACGTTTTCCTGCGGCACACCGAGCACCGCCTCCAGCTCATCTCCGGACGCCAGACGCACACGCTGCCCACGCAGCCGGCCCGCTTGGAGCACGTGGCGCGCGGACTCGGCCTCCGCGACTCCGCGGAAGGCTCCGCTCTGGACGAGTTCGACGGCCGGTGGCGTCACACGACGTCGGTCGTGCGGCGCATCCACGAGCGGCTGTTCTACCGTCCGCTGCTGGAGGCGTTCGCGCGGACGCCGGCTATCGGTCCCGCCCTGGGGGCCGAGGAGGCCCGGGACCGACTCGCCGCGCTGGGGTTCGACCGTCCGCAGCGCGCCCAGGACCTCATCGTCTCCCTGACGTCAGGACCGTCGCGCAGCACCCGCGTCATGCGAGCGATCCTGCCGGGGCTTTTGGCGTGGCTGTCCGAGACGCCGGACCCGGACGCGGGACTCGTCCGACTGCGCGATCTCGTCTCGCGGCTGGAGTCGCTTCCTCACCTCCTGGCGATGCTGCGCGACGAGCCTCCGGTGGCCGAGCTGGCATGCCGTGCGGTCGGGACGGGTCCGGTGCTGGCTTCCCTGATGCAGCGGGAGCCGGGACTGGTGGCCGA
>DATLNZ010000073.1 GCA_035536535.1 Actinomycetota bacterium
GCCTTGGTGATGCCCATCAGCTCGGGACGGCCCCGGCCCGGCTCCCCGCCCGCCTCGACCACGCGCAGGTTCTCGGCCTGGAAGACCAGACGGTCGACCAGCTGTCCGGGAAGGAAGTCGGTGTCACCCGGCTCGACCACCGAGACACGGCGAAGCATCTGCTTGGCGATCAGCTCGATGTGCTTGTCATGGATCGTCACTCCCTGCGACGCGTACACCTGCTGCACCTCGGTCGCCAGGTAGCGCTGGACATCGCCGATACCACGGATCTTGAGGATCTCCTTGGGGTCGGCCGCGCCCTCGAACAGCTGCTCACCGGCAGCGATGGTGTCGCCTTCGCCGTAGCGCAGCCGCACACGCCGGGGCACCGAGTAGCGGGCCTCGTCGCCGGAGTCGTCGGTGATGACGATCTCCCGGTTCTTCTCCTTCTCCTCCACGGTGATGCGCCCGGAGATCTCCGCCAGGTTCGCGGCCCCCTTCGGGTGCCGGGCCTCGAAAAGCTCGACG
This sequence comes from Actinomycetota bacterium, assembly GCA_035536535.1. Lineage (NCBI taxonomy): Bacteria > Bacillati > Actinomycetota > Actinomycetota bacterium. The sequence goes on from DATLNZ010000073.1 coordinate 508, forward strand.
ACTCGGGGAAGGCCGTGCGTGATGTCCTCACCGGCGACACCACCGGTGTGGAACGTCCGCATCGTCAGCTGCGTGCCCGGCTCGCCGATGGACTGCGCGGCGATGATCCCCACCGCCTCACCGATGTCCACGAGGCGTCCGGAGGCCAGGTTGCGTCCGTAGCACATGGCGCACACGCCGACCGTGGACTCGCAGGTCTGCACGGTGCGCACGACGATCTCCTCGGCGCCCGAGGCCCGCAGGGTCGCGACTTCCGGACGTCCGAGCTCTGTGCCCTTTTTGAGGATCGTCTGCTTGCCGACCTTCACGGGGTCGGCCAGCGTTCGGCTGAAGATCCGGCTGTCCCAGTCGGTGTCGGTCCGCAGAGCCTTGGCCTCGATCGGCACACCCTTCTCAGTGCCGCAGTCGACCTCGCGGACAATGATCTCCTGGGCCACGTCCACCAGCCGCCTGGTCAGGTAGCCGGAGTCGGCGGTACGAAGAGCCGTGTCGGCCAGCCCCTTGCGGGCGCCGTGGGTGGAGATGAAGTACTCGAGGACGGTCAGGCCCTCGCGGAAGTTGGTCTTGATGGGCCGCGGGATGATCTGGCCCTTCGGGTTGGCGACCAGGCCTCGCATGCCGGCCAGCTGCCGGATCTGCGTCATGTTCCCGCGGGCGCCGGAGTGGGCCATCATGAAGATCGAGTTGAGCGGGTGGAAGTTGGCCTCCATCGCGCGCGAGACCTCGTCCTTGGCCTTCTCCCAGATCTCGATGAGCTCCTGGCGCCGCTCATCGTCGGTCAGAACCCCGCGCGAGTAGTTGGCCTCGACGCGGTCCGCCTCCTTTTCGTAGCGGTCCAGGATCTTCGGCTTCTCCGGCGGCACGACCACGTCGTCCACCGACACCGATATGCCGGCCTTGGTGGCGAACCGGAAGGCCATCGCCTTGATGCGGTCCAGGGTCTCGGCGACGACGGCCTTGTTGTAGCGGCTGATCAGGCCGTCCACGATCTGGCCCATCTCTTTCTTGCCTACGTGGTGGTTGACCCACGGGAAAGTGGACGGCAGGGCCGAGTTGAAGATGGCCCGTCCGACGGTGGTCTCGATGATGTGCGGCCCGTCCTTGTCATCAAAGGCGGCGTCGCCGGCCTCGAGCGGCCGGTCCGTGCGGACTCTCACCTTGGCGTGGACGTGGAGCCACGGGTTCTTGCCGTCCTGCGCCTCGAAAGCCATGACGGCCTCCGTTGGCGACGAGAAGACCTTGCCCTCCCCGATCATGCCCTCCTGAGGCGTCGTGAGATACCAGGAGCCGAGGATCATGTCGTGCGTCGGCGTGACCGTCGGACGGCCGTGGGCCGGGGACAGGATGTTGTGCGTCGACAGCATCAGCAGCCGGGCCTCAGCCTGTGACTCCGGCGACAGGGGCACGTGGACCGCCATCTGGTCGCCGTCGAAGTCGGCGTTAAAGGCCGGGCACACCAGCGGGTGGATCTGGATCGCCTTGCCCTCGACCAGGATGGGCTCAAAGGCCTGGATGCCGAGGCGGTGAAGCGTCGGTGCGCGGTTGAGCATCACCGGGTGGTCGCTGATGACCTCCTCGAGCACGTCCCAGACCTGCGGACGCTGCCGCTCCACCATCCGCTTGGCGGACTTGATGTTGGTTGCCAGTCCCTCGTCCACGAGCTTTTTCATGACGAAGGGCTTGAACAGCTCCAGAGCCATGACCTTGGGCAGGCCGCACTGGTGCAGCTTGAGGTCCGGCCCGACGACGATCACGGAGCGGCCCGAGTAGTCGACACGCTTCCCCAGAAGGTTCTGGCGGAACCGGCCCTGCTTGCCCTTGAGCATGTCCGACAGCGACTTGAGCGGGCGGTTGCCGGGCCCCGTGACGGGGCGGCCGCGGCGTCCGTTGTCGAACAGCGCGTCGACGGCCTCCTGGAGCATGCGCTTTTCGTTGTTGACGATGATCTCGGGGGCGCCCAGGTCCAGCAGCCGCTTGAGGCGGTTGTTGCGGTTGATGACGCGGCGGTACAGGTCGTTGAGGTCGGAGGTGGCGAAGCGGCCTCCGTCCAGCTGCACCATCGGGCGCAGGTCGGGCGGGATGACCGGGGTGACGTCCAGGATCATGGCCATCGGCGTGTTGCCGGACTGCAGCAGGGCCTCCATGACCTTCAGGCGCTTGATCGCCCGGATGCGCTTCTGACCCTTGTTCTCCTTGGTCATGGTGCGCAGGTCCTCGATCTCCTGGGTCATGTTCAGGGCGCGGAGCAGATCCTTGATCGCCTCGGCCCCCATGCCTCCCTTGAAGTAGTCGTTGTAGGAGTCGCGAAGCTGGCGCCAGACGTCCTCGGCGATCAGCTGCTTGGGAGCCAGCTTCTGGAACTCCTCCCAGGCGCGGTCCATCAGCTCGGTCTGCTTTTCGACGCGACGGTCGATCTCGCGGACCGCGTTGTCGTGCTCCTTGTGCTTGGCCTTCACGGCAGGCGACTTGGCGCCCTGGGCCTCCAGCTCCTTGAGCGCACGCTCCAGATCCTTGGCACGCCGTGCCTTGGCGGTCTCCGCCTCAGAGCGAAGGTCCTCCTTCATGCGCGAAAGCTGCGACTCCAGGCGCGGCATGTCCCGCTCGCGCTTTTCGACGTCCACCTGAGTGACCACGTGGGCGGCGAAGTAGATGATCTTCTCGAGGTCCTTGGGGGCCAGGTCGAGCAGGTAGCCGAGCCTCGACGGCACGCCCTTGAAGAACCAGATGTGCGCGACGGGGGCGGCCAGCTCGATGTGGCCCATCCGCTCGCGGCGCACGCGGGTGCGGGTGACCTCTACGCCACAGCGCTCGCAGATGATGCCTTTAAAGCGGACCCGCTTGTACTTGCCGCAGGCGCACTCCCAGTCCTTGGTGGGACCGAAGATGCGCTCGCAGAAAAGCCCGTCACGCTCGGGCTTGAGCGTCCGGTAGTTGATCGTCTCCGGCTTGCGCACCTCGCCGTTGGACCACATGCGGATCTGCTCCGCCGTAGCCATGCCGATGCGAAGCTGGTCGAATTCGTTGACGTCCTGGACGCGGTGTACCTTCTCGTCCGTTTGGGTCGCCATGTGTTAGAGCTCCTCCCCGCTCGCGCGCTCCGGACGGGACAGGTCGATGCCTAGCTCTTCCTGCACCCTGTAGTCCTCGTCTGACTCCTTGACTTCGATCTGCTGGCCGGTCGCCGACAGGACCTCGACGTTCAGGCACAGCGACTGCATCTCCTTGATGAGCACCTTGAAGGACTCCGGGATGCCCGGCTCGGGGATGTTCTCCCCCTTCACGATGGCCTCGTAGACCTTGACGCGGCCGAGGACGTCGTCGGACTTGACGGTAAGCAGTTCCTGCAGGGCGAAAGCGGCCCCGTAGGCCTCGAGCGCCCAAACCTCCATCTCCCCGAACCGCTGGCCGCCGAACTGGGCCTTACCACCCAGAGGCTGCTGCGTGATCATCGAGTAGGGGCCGGTGGAGCGGGCGTGGATCTTGTCGTCCACCAGGTGGAGCAGCTTCAGGATGTAGATGTAGCCCACCGTGACCGACTGGTCGAACGGCTCGCCGGTGCGCCCGTCAAACAGCTGCGCCCGCCCGTGCTCGTCGACCAGCTTCGCGGATCCGTTGCCGTTCGTTCCGGCGTGGATGAGGAGGTCCTTGATCTCGTTTTCGCGGGCGCCGTCGAAGACCGGCGTCGCGATGTTGATGGGACCCGGCACCTCGCGTGCCGAGGCGTCCCAGCCGGACCCCTTCATCCAGTCGGGCATGCGGTCAAAGCTCCATCCGGACTTTGCCACCCATCCCAGGTGCGTCTCCAGGACCTGTCCCAGGTTCATCCGCGACGGGACGCCCAAGGGGTTGAGGATGATGTCCACCGGTGTGCCGTCGGGCAGAAAGGGCATGTCCTCCATCGGCAGGACCTTGGAGATGACTCCCTTGTTGCCGTGGCGGCCGGCGAGCTTGTCCCCGTCGGAAACCTTGCGCTTCTGCGCGACGTAAACGCGCACCAGTTGGTTCACACCCGGCGGCAGCTCGTCTTCGTCCTCACGGGTGAAGACCTTGACGGCGATGATCGTGCCGGACTCGCCGTGGGGGACCTTCAAAGACGTGTCGCGGACGTCCCTCGCCTTCTCACCGAAGATGGCGCGCAGCAGACGCTCCTCGGGCGTCAGCTCCGACTCACCCTTCGGCGTGACCTTGCCGACGAGGATGTCGCCCGGCGCGACCTCGGCCCCCACGCGGATGATGCCGCGGTCGTCGAGGTCCTTGAGCAGCTCCTCGGAAACGTTGGGGATGTCGCGGGTGATCTCCTCGGGGCCGAGCTTCGTGTCCCGCGCCTCGACCTCGTGCTCCTCGATGTGAATCGATGTCAGGACGTCGTCGCGGACCAGCCGCTCGGACACGATGATCGCGTCCTCGTAGTTGTGCCCCTCCCAGGGCATGAAAGCCACGAGCATGTTGCGGCCGAGCGCGAGCTCGCCGCCCTCGGTGCAGGGGCCGTCGGAGATGACCTCGCCGGCGGCCACCTTCTGGCCCTCAATGACGATCGGCTTGTGGTTGACGCAGGTGCCCTGGTTGGACCGCTCGAATTTCGCCAGCAGGTAGGTGCGGTCGGACCCGTCGCGATGGGTGATCGTGATCGACTCCGCCGAGACCTCCTTCACTGTCCCGGCCTGCTCGCACACGACGATCTCGCCGGCCCCACGGGCTGCGATCGTCTCCATGCCGGTGCCGATCAGCGGGGCCTCCGTGCGGAGCAGGGGAACCGACTGACGCTGCATGTTCGAACCCATCAGCGCCCGGTTGGCGTCGTCGTGCTCCAAAAACGGGATCAGGGCCGCGGCCACCGACACGATCTGCTTTGGTGACACGTCCATGTAGTCGATCTTGCCGGGCTCGACCCAGACGATCTCGCCGCCCTTGGACCTGCACAGCTCGTGATCGGCCACAAAGCGGCCCTTTTCGTCCAGCGTCGCGTTGGCCTGCGCGATGACGTACTTGTCCTCCTTATCGGCGGTCAGGTAGTCGATCCGCTCGGTGACGCGGCCGTTCTCCACCTTCCGGTAGGGGGTCTCGATGAACCCGTAGGGGTTCACCCGCGCGAAGGAGGAAAGGGAACCGATGAGGCCGATGTTCGGGCCCTCGGGAGTCTCGATCGGGCACATCCTGCCGTAGTGCGAGGGGTGGACGTCGCGCACCTCGAACCCGGCGCGCTCACGGGACAGACCGCCCGGCCCCAGGGCGGACAGCCGCCGCAGGTGCGTGAGGGAGTCCAGGGGGTTGGTCTGCTGCGAGAACTGCGACAGCTGCGACGTCCCGAAGAACTCCTTGATGGATGCCGTGAGCGGGCGGATGTTGACCAGGGACTGCGGCGTGATCGCCTCGGCGTCCTGGGTGGACATGCGCTCCTTGATGACCCGCTCCATCCGGGCCAGGCCGATCCGAACCTGGTTGGCGATGAGCTCGCCCACGGACCGCACCCGGCGGTTGCCGAAGTGGTCGATGTCGTCGGTGTCGAAGTCGGGGTTGCCCTCGTGCAGCTGCACCAGGTACTTGAGGGCCGAGGCAATGTCTTTGTTGGTGACGACCGTGACGGCGTCGGGCAGGTTGAGGTCGAGCTTTGCGTTGATCTTGTAGCGGCCGACCTTTGCCAGGTCGTAGCGCTTGGGGTTGAAGTACATGCCCAGCACGAGCGCTCCGGCGGACTCGGCCGTGGGGGGCTCGCCAGGGCGGAGCTTGCGGTATATGTCCATCAGCGCCTCGCCCGGCGTGCGGATGGCGTCGCGGTTTAGCGTCTCCAGGAGAGCCTGGGACTCCCCGAGTTCCTTGAGGATGTCCTCGTTGGGGATCTCCTTGTCCAGGATCTCCCTGTTGAGCTCGACTGCCCCGGTCTTCAGGTCGAACGTGAAGGCCCGCAGCGCCCGCAGCAGCACGGTTGCGTTCTGGCGGCGCTTGCGGTCGATGCGGACGCCGATCGTGTCCCGGCGGTCCATCTCGAACTCAAGCCACGCGCCGCGCGACGGGATCACCCGGCACGAGACGAGCTCTCTGTCCGAGGTCTTGTCCAGAGTGCGGTCGAAGTAGACGCCGGGAGACCTCACCAGCTGGGATACGACGACCCGCTCGGTGCCGTTGATGACGAAGGTGCCCTTCTCGGTCATCATCGGGAAGTCCCCGAGGAAAACCGTCTGCTCCTTCAGCTCGCCGGTCGTCTTGTTTACAAAGCGGGCCTTCACGAACAGCGGGGCGGAGTAGGTGATGTCCTTTTCCCGGCACTCCTCCACCGAGTGCTTCGGCTCTTCAAACCAGTGGCCGGAGAACTCGAGAGCGAGGTTGCCGGTGAAGTCCTCGATGGGAGAAACGTCACGAAAGGCCTCTCCGATGCCTTCGGACTTAAAGGCCGCGAAGGAGTCGCGCTGGATCCCGATCAGGTCGGGGAGGTCGAGGATGTCCTTGATCTTCTGGAAAGAAAGGCGCTGCCTGGAACCGGTGCGAGGCGATGCGGACACGTCCGCCAATCGTCTCCCTCCCTTCGGGGGTCCGTTTATCTGATCCGGGAACCGCGGGGGCCAGGCGCGGGGCGCGCGGCACGACGAAATCGACAACGGGCCCCGGACATGGCGGAACGGCCAGTATAGACGCGAGCTATACCGGCGTCAAGAGACGATGGCAGCTTCCCAATCGCGGATGCGTAGTTGATACACCGGATGCGTCGGCCGAGTCAAGGCTCCAGACGTCCTGGGAGGCGTAACCGCAGGTCAGGGGGTCAGGAAACCTGGATGCGGAACAGCCAGCAGGGCTGGCCGTTGCCGGTCCACGCGGCGCAGAGGTCCACGTGCCACTCGCCCGGATCCAGGTCGATGGTCAGCGTCGTCTCCCTGGCGGGGTCGATCTGCTGTGTCGGGTACGAGTTTCTTTCCCCCTGAAAGGGCCGGATCGACTCGGAGTCGGGAGGCCGGTCGGCGTCGACCACGAGCAGGACCGCCTCCCCGCGGCGGACGGCCAAGCCGGCCGGCTGGGACGGCGGGGGGAAGTCCTGGCAACGGCTGGCGGCGCCGGACGTCCAGCAGTACGAGGCCGGGGCTCCCGCCTGCGTGCCGGCCGCAGCGCGGATCGAAGTCGAGCGGGGCGGCGCCAGGGGGACCGCGGTGGGCCCGGGCGTCGCTGTCGGGGGGGGCGTGGGCCGCGGCGTCGGCGTCACGCCCGGGGCCAGCGTGTGAACGGCCACACGTTGGGGGCCGGGCGTGGGTGAGTCGAACTGCACGAGCGGGGCATCGTCGGAGTCGACGCCCTGGCCGCCGCAGGCGGCCAGTGCGATGAGCGCGATCACGGCCAGTGCCCGTCTCGGCACCCTTGTGCGGGCCGGCATCGGCGGGCTCAGTCGCCGAACAGGTCCGTGACCCAGTCCCAGGCTCTGGACGGCCACGGACGCTTCGGCTGCCCGGTGGCCCGGACCGCCGGCGACGGGCTGGGGGTGGCCACCAGCAGGTAAGCCTGTTCCCCCGGCTTCACGAGTCCGAGCCTGGCACGCGCGAGCAGCTCGAGCTCCCCCGGATCCTGCAGCCGGTCCACCTGGCGCTCGAGCCGCCGGTTCTCCTCGGTGAGCACCTCCAGCCGCGTCTCGAGCCTGGCCATCCGGGTCCGCTGGACGACGAGCTGCTTCGTCGGGAAGAAGACGAGAAAGGCCGCGATGACGAGTCCGATCCCGAGCAGGGTCCGGCGTTGCGGGTCCTTTTCACGGGCGGGCCGGGAAGAGCCGACGGCCTCCCGCACCTTGGTGATCACTGCCACGAGGTCGCGGACTCCTGGTCCGCCGCCGGCGGCTGCGCCTCGTCAGACGGAACTCCGACGTCCAGCGGCAGCGCCGTCCAACCCGCGTACCTGGCCCCCGATCCGAGCTCCTCCTCGATGCGCAACAGTTCGTTGTACTTCGCGGTGCGCTCGCCGCGTGCGGGGGCGCCCGCCTTGATCTGGCCCACACCGGTGGCCACGGCGAGATGGGCGATTGTCGTGTCCTCGGTCTCGCCCGAGCGGTGGGACATCATTGCCGACCAGCCGGCCCGTCTCGCCAGCGCGATTGTGTCCAGCGTCGCGGTGAGCGTGCCTATCTGATTCGGCTTCACCAGCACTGCGTTGGCGCAGTCCTCCTCAATGGCACGCGCCAGCCGGTCGGGGTTGGTCACGAGAAGGTCGTCGCCCAGCAACTGGACCCGGTGCCCCATGCGCTCCGTGAGCTCCGCCCAGCCGTCCCAGTCCTCCTCCGCGCACCCGTCCTCGATGGAGACGATCGGGTAATCGGCGATGAGGCGGTCCAGGAAGTCGGTCATCTGTGCCGGCGAGATGACCTGTCCCTCCACGGAATAGGACCCGTCCTGCCACAACTCGGTCGCCGCGACGTCCAGCGCGAGGACCACGTCACGGCCGGCCTCGTAGCCGGCGACCTCGACGGCCTCGACGATGAGGTCCAGCGCGTGGCGCGTGGACTGGACGTCCGGGGCGATGCCCCCTTCGTCGCCGACGTTGACGTTCAGTCCGCTGGACCGGGCCTGGGACCGCAGACAGGCGTATATCTCCGCTCCCGCGCGCAGCGCGTCGGCGAACGTGGGAAGTCCTATCGGGGCGACCATGAACTCCTGGACGTCCACCGCATTGTCGGCGTGCGCACCGCCGTTGATGACGTTGAAGTAGGGAACGGGCAGGATCCCGGACCCGGGACCTCCCAGGTACCGGTGCAGGGAGAGCCCGGTGTGGCCGGCCACGGCCTTGGCCGCCGCCAGAGAGACGCCCAGGACGGCGTTCGCCCCCAGGGACGCGAGGTTGGGGGTGGCGTCCATGACGGACAGGGCGTCGTCCAGGCCCCGCTGGTCCACGGCGTCGCGGCCGAGGATCTCCGGTGCGATCCGGTCCCGGACCGCCTCCACCGCGCGAAGCACTCCGCGACCCCCGAATCTGTGGTCGCCGTCGCGCAGTTCGTGGGCCTCGTGGGCACCGGTGGACGCGCCGGAGGGGACGGCCGCGCGGCCGAGCGCTCCGGACTCCAGCCGCACCTCCACCTCGATCGTGGGGTTTCCGCGTGAGTCCAGGATCTCCCTCGCCCAGACACGCTCGAGGGTGGTGGGTGCAACGGGTGAGCTACGCAATAGAGTCCTCCAGGCCCTTGGCCTTGTCCCAGTATTCCGCCCAGTCGCGCTGCGACAAGGATTCGAGCTCACGGCCGTCCGCCGCAGCCATCTCCTCCATCGCGTCGAAACGCCTGCGGAAAAGGTCCGCCGAGCGCCGCAGGGCGGTCTCCGGCTCGACGCCCACCTTGCGCGACAACGCCACCGCCGCCAGCAGCACGTCGCCGACCTCGGCCTCCAGCCGGTCCGCCCTGGGGTCGTCGCGGGCCATCTCCTCGTGCAGCTCGGACAGCTCCTCGTCCAGCTTCGCGGCCGCGGCGTCGGCGGAGGACCAGTCGAAGCCGGTCTGGGCCGCCCGCCGGACCAGTTTCGCCGCCCGAGAGAGGGCGGGCATCGCGCTGGGGATCCCGTGCATCACGGACGTCCCCTTCTGGGCGCGTTTGGACTTCTCCCAGTTGGCCAGTACTTCGTCGGAGCGCGACACCTTCACGTCGCCGAAGACGTGCGGATGGCGCGTCACGAGTTTTGTCCGCAGCCCCGACACGACGTCGGTGATCGTAAAGGCGCCGGAGTCCGCCGCCACCTGAGCGTGAAGCACGACCTGCAGCAGCACGTCGCCAAGCTCCTCGCGCAGGGCTTGCGGGTCCTTTGTGTCGATGGCCTCGAGGACCTCGTATGTCTCCTCGAGCAGATACCGGGCGAGGCTTTCGTGGGTCTGTTCCCGGTCCCAGGGACAGCCGCCGGGGGACCGCAGCTGCGCGATGACCTCGACCAGGCGCCGGAACGGCTCGGGGGCCGGTTCGACCACCTTCGAGGCGACCTCGGGAGCCAGGGCAGGGCCCCGGGGGCCGGGCACCTCGGCGCTCATAGCGCCTGTGCCGGCGTCACTCGGGCAGCGACTGCGGCCCTCTGGTGACCAACAGCTCCTCGGCGTCGAACTTTCCGTACTTCGGATTGACGACGATCTTCGCCCCCTTGAGCTCGCGCTCCAGAAACTGCTGCAGCGCCTGCTCCCGGGCCTGCTGGGATAGCTGCTGCTCGATTTGAGGGCGCACCTCCTCAAAGGGAGCGGTCCGCCGCTCGCGCACCTGATAGACGGCGAAACCGCCGGCGACCTGAAGGGGGCCGACGATCCCCCCGATGGGAGCCGCCTGCACCTGCTCGCCGGCGGGACCGAATTGCTCGGCCGACAACCAACCCACGTCGCCCCCCGAGCGGGCGGCGGGGTCCACCGACTGCGCCCGGGCGATCTCGGCGAAGGGGCGTCCCGAGTTCACCTGCGCCATCGCCTGCTCGGCCTCCGGGCGTGTCCGCAGGGTCATCTGGGACACCCGCACCTCGGGGAACCGGCTGGGGTTCTGGTCGTAGAACGACCTCGATACGGCCTCGTCCAGGCGGACGTCCTTCGCCGCGATCTCGGCGATGCGCTGCTGCAGCGCGTTGCGCCTGATCAGCACCCGGAGGCGATCCCGCGAGATCTTTCTGGACTTCAGGATCTCCTCGAAGGCCTCTTCGCCGCCGACCTGCGCGCGGGCCTGCTCGATGTCGCGGTCCACGTCGGCCTCGGTCACCGAGATCCGGTTGCGCTCGGCGTACTGGCGCGACACCTCCGTGCGGATCAGAGTCCCGAGGATCTGCCGGCGGAGCTGGCCGCGGCCGCTCGCTTCCTTGAGGAACTCCTTGGCCTCGGGGTCCTCCCGCAGCTGGAGCACTTCCTGCTCGACCTCCGACTCCGGGATCTTCTCGCTGTTGACGATCGCAGCCGCGGGGGTCAGCGCCGCGCAGGAGGTGGCCGCGAGGGCGCAGGCGGCAGCAAGGACAATGAGGTGCCGGGAGCGCATCAGGCGGGACGATATCACGCGCACCATCGACCGGCGGAGGTGTCCAGGTCCTTCATGCCGGGACCGCGTCGCGCTCCAGCAGTCCCCTCGTCGCCTCCTCGAGCCAGTCCAGCAGCTGGGTCCCGTCCAGGTCGGGGACCGGGAGCACGAGGGTCGAGGTCGCCTCCGACAGAACCGCCCGCGGGTACTTGCGGGCGAGGCGGACCCGCTGCCAGTCACTGGTCAGCGCGACGGGCTTGATCTTGGCCACCCGCCCGTGGAGCTCATTGGGCGTCACCGACAGGTCGGTGATCCCCAGGGATCGGAGGGATGCCCGCAACTCCGCGACGCGCAGCAGGGCGGCCGCGGGATCCGGCAGGGGGCCGAAGCGGTCGCGAAGCTCGCTTCGCACGTCCTGGATCTCCGACGCTGCGACCGTGTCGGCGATCCTGCGGTACGCGGCCAGCCGCAGCGGCTCCGAGTCGATCCAATCGGCAGGCAGGAATGCGTCCACCGGCAGGTCCATGCGGACCTCGGGGGGCTTGGCCGGCGGCTCTCCTTTCAGCTCCCGGGCCGCCTCCTCCAGCAGCTGGACGTACATCTCGAAGCCGACCGCCTCGATGTGGCCGTGCTGGTCCGCGCCGAGAAGGTTTCCGGCTCCCCTGATCTCCAGGTCCTTCATCGCGATGGCCATGCCGGACCCGAGCTCGGTGTACTGCGCGAGCGTCTTGAGCCTTTCGTGGGCGCCACCCGTCAGACGCAGGTTCGGGGGGAAGAACAGGTAGGCGTACGCCTGCTCGCCCGCCCGGCCCACCCGGCCCCGCAGCTGATAGAGCTGGGCGAGCCCGAGCATGTCGGCCCTGTCGACGATCAAAGTGTTGGACGAGGGGATGTCCAGGCCGGCCTCGATGATCGTCGTGCACAAAAGGACGTCCACCTCCCTGCGCCAGAACGACACCATCACGCGCTCCAGCTCGTGCTCGTCCATCTGTCCGTGTCCGACGGCGATCCGCGCCTCCGGAACCAGGCGCTCGAGGCGGCGGCGCTCACGCTCGATGGTCTGCACGCGGTTGTGGACGAAGAAGACCTGGCCGCCCCGGGCCAACTCACGTCGGATCGCCGCCGTCACCAGCCTTTCGTCGAAGGGGCCGACGAACGTCCGGACGGGCCTGCGGGCGGCCGGCGCCGTCTCGATCGTGGACAGGTCGCGGATCCCCGACATGGACATCTCCAGGGTCCGCGGGATGGGAGTGGCGGTGAGCGTGAGCACATCCACCTCCACCCGCATCCGGCGAAGCTGCTCTTTCTGCGCCACCCCGAACCGGTGTTCCTCATCGACGATGATCAGGCCCAGGTCGGCGAACTTCACGTCCTTGGACAAAAGGCGGTGCGTGCCGATCACGACGTCGATCTCCTTGGTCGCCAGCTTCGCCACGGTGCCGGCGATCTCCGACGGCGAGGCGAAACGGGACAGCAGCCCCACGTTCACGGGGAACGGCGCGAACCTCTCGGAGAAGGTGGAGAAGTGCTGCTGGGCCAGAAGCGTCGTCGGGACGAGGACCCCGACCTGCTTTCCCTCGACGACGGCGGCGAAGGCGGCACGCACGGCCACCTCGGTCTTGCCGTAGCCGACGTCGCCGCATACCAGCCGGTCCATGGGCACTGGGCGCGCCATGTCCCGGCCGACCTCCTCGATCGCCCGCAACTGGTCCGGAGTCTCGTCGAAAGGAAACGACTCCTCCAGCTCCCGCTGCCAGGGGCTGGACACCGGGTAGGAGTGACCCGGGGAGTGCAACCGGGCGGAGTACAGCCGCACGAGCTCGGCGGCGATGTCCCGTGCCTTTTTGCGGACGCGCGCCTTCGTCCTCTCCCACTCCGTCGTCCCCAGCCGTGACAGCTTCGGCTGCTCGCCCCCGAGGTACCGCTGGAGCGACTCCGCGGTGTCCGACGGGACGAACAGGCGGTCACCGCCGGCGTACTCACAGATCAGGTACTCCCTCGTGAACCCGGCGACCTCGCGGGTCTCCATCCCCACGTACCGGCCGATGCCGTGCAGGACGTGCACGACGAGGTCCCCCGGGTTCAGCTCCTCGAGGGCCCGGGGCCGGGAGCGGGACTTGGGCCGCGCGGGGGCCGGGGGCCGGGCGTGCCACTCGGTGTGGGTGACGACGGCCAGCTCGAGCGACGGCATCACGAAGCCGCCGTGCAGAGACGAGGAAACGACCGGGGCGCCACCGAGGCCTTCCTCGGCGAGCCGGGTCCCGACCGCGGCCACCTCGTGCGGCAGCGCGCAGAACACCACCTCGACGCGCTCCCCGCGAAGCCTGCGGCAACGCTCGAGCAGCGTCCGCGGTGACAGTCCGGGCTCCCACGGGTGGGCGTCCAAGGCCGCCGTTCCCTCGTCGCTGGCCAGGGCGCCCGCGGTCCGTATCGTCGTGCCGCTCTCGCGCAGCGACTGAAGGACCCGGTCCAGGGGCAGGTACAGCACCGACTGCTCGTCGCGCGAATGGATGCGGCCGGGAGGGCGGTTCGTGGGGTCGGGCGTGACGTGCTGGGGCTCCGACCACAGTGCCGCCAGCTCCTCCTCTTGCTCGACCGCCATGGCGGCCTCGTCGGACGCCCGCTTGACGTCGAACAGAAGGACGGGAGTCCCGGACTGCAGCAGGTTGTGCATCCCGTCGGCAGCCTCGTCCCAGATCCTCGGGAGAAGCGACTCGCCTCCCTCGGGAAACACGCCCGACGCGAGCCGCGCCAGCCGGTCCCGGACCTCCTCCAGCCACTTTCCCGTGGTCCGGCCCACCGCACGTTCGGCGCGTTGCCTGAGCTCCGGCGACGGCGGCAGTTCGGTGCGGGCCACGATGACGGCGGCCTTGGCGTCCTCCACCGACCGCTGGCTCTCCGGATCGACCCAGCGCAGCGACTCCACCTCGTCGCCGAACAGCTCGAGCCGCGCCACCCGCGTGTCCTGGGCGCCGAACACGTCCACGATCCCGCCGCGCACCGCGAACGTCCCCGGTTCCTGAGCGACGTCGGTCCGCTCGTAGCCGAGATCGACGAGACGGGCGACGAGTTCGTCACGGTCCACGGTCCCCAGCGAGGGCAACTCCACCGGAACCGCGGATGCCGCTCCGGGCGCGGGCTTCTGGATGAACCCGCGGACTCCGGCCACGACCACCCGTGGGCCCTCCCCGTGCGACAGCATCCGCAGGGCCTGGATGCGCCGCGACGATATCCGCGGGTCGGGGGACATCGCCTCGTAGGGCAGGACGTCCCACGCGGGCAGGTGGGCCGCCGGACAGAACTCGGCCACCGCTGCCCGCAGCGCTTCGGCGTCGGGCTCCGACGGGACGACCGCCACGACGCACCCGCCGGTCAGACGGGCGAGACCGGCCAGCGCAAACGGCCGGACGGCGTCGGGCATGAGCAGCGGCCCTTCTGCCGTGGCGGCCGCCGTGAATTCGGGGTCTGCCACAAGGCGGTCGACCAGGTGGGTCAGCGGTGCGTCCATGGCCTCCTATCAGGGAAACGCGGACAGGGCCCGGTCCGAAGAACCGGGCCCTTATCGACTGCGGCGACCAGTCTAGCGGGGGGCCGGGGAGCCCTCGTCCGGAGTGACTGGGGGTAGTGGCCGGTGGTTGAGCCAGATCCGCGTCATACCGACTGCAGCCCACGCCAGTCCGAAGGCCACACCGGCGGCCGCCGCGGAGGGGACTCGCGGGCTGGAAAGGGCGAGGAACAGCCCGAGCGATGTCAGTCCGACGAGCAATGCCGGCCAGCGCAACGGGGGGTCGTGCACCACCAGGGCGCCCGCGACGAGCAGAAGGCCCAGCACGACCAGAGGCAGGGCGGCCAGGCCCCACAAACCGAAACCGAAGCCTCCGCCGGTGCGCGACACGGCGAGCGCGTGCATGGCGCCGATCGGGGCCCAGGTCCCGATGAGCAGCCATCCGATCGAGGTGGCGCGCCAGAGACCCGGCAGCTTCCGCGCGAACGTCCCCAGCAGGACGCAAACCACCACCACCGCTGCCGGAGGGCCAATGAGGGAAACAGTGGCCAGGTCGGTCCACGCTGTGACGAGTCCGGCGACGGCCGCCGCGATGGCCATCAGGCGCGGCAGCCCGGTCCCGGGGAGCCTCTTCAGCACCCACACGAGCAGCCACGCCAGAAGCAGGGTCGAGGCCACGCCGGCGCTGCGGGTCTTCAGCCCCAGCCAAAAGGACAGCAAGGACGCCGGTGTGGCCCCGAGGACCCAGCGACTGGCCCCGTCCAGCTTCCTCGTCCTGGAGACCACCAGATGACGCACTCCTCCTGCCAGAAACCATCCGATGACGCTGAGCAGTACGGCCAACCCGTGGCCCCAGGGCTTCGTGGCGAACGCCAGCGACCATGCAACGCCGGCGACCACGGTTCTCGTGCCGCCGGCTCTGTCCAGCCTGATGATCAGATCCATTACACCGATGAGGAAGCGTTCGGAGGAGTCTCCGGCGGCGTCGGCCATCCGGTAGATCTCGGCTCTGTGGTGATCGGCGGCGGCGCGGTCGCCGCGCCTGAAATCGTTGAAGATGAGCTCGCGCAGGTTCGTCCGGACCGACTCGTCATCCTCCAGGTCGCGGAAGATGGACAGGCTCTGCTCGAGGAGAGACTTGCCCAGGTGCGGGTCGCCCGTGCTTCCGCTGATCGTGCCGAGGGTCATCAGAGAGGAGGCTTCCAGCCGGCGGTCACCGAGCTCTCGGGCGAGCCCGAGCGCCTCGCCGGCCGCCTCCTTTCTGTGCCTTTCGTTGCCCGACCTGACGCGCACTTGGAGCAGTCCGGCCAGAGCGGTCTTGTCGCCTCTCGCCTCTACGAACTGCCTCCGCGACTCGTCCACCTGGGACCGGCCCATCAGCGAGCGGAAGAACGCGAGGGGCCCGCCCTTGGTGCGTTCCACTCGGTACTCCAGGTCCGCCAGAGTCGTCTCGTCACCCAAGGCTTGCGCGAGGGCGATCGCCTCGTCGGCCAAGGGCCTGCGCGTGGGATCCAGATATGCGACGTCCGTTACCTCGACCAATACGTCCAGCAGCAGGCGTTGATCACCAAGCGCGCGGGCCGTTTGCTCTGCTTCGCGGAGCCAGGCATCCCGGTCCCCTTTGGACCTCGCAGGCCCCCCCTGGTGTCCCGTCGAGAACCCACTCATGAAATCGCTCACAGCCCCCGAGGTGCGAGCACGGGGGTCGGGAGGGGATGTGTCGGCGGCCGCGATGGGCATCGTCGGAGCCGAAGGCGAGGTGGCGACCGCGGCCAAACCCTCCTTTTGGGATACGGGAGCGGACGTGCCCGTGGGGGTCAGACGAACCTGCCCCAGCAGGCTCATGACCCTTTGTGCGGAGCCGGGCGCAGAGGCGGCGACGGACCGTGCCAGCCACATCCGGCCTTCACGGAAGTGGCTGTGCACTCGCCAGAACCTGCTCAGCCGCCCCGCCAGGCTCACCCCCAGCGCGGGGTCGGCCCCGTCCATCAGGGTCCGCTCCAGCACGGCACGAAAGTTGTCGTGGTCGGCCTCCAGTCTTTGGAGCCACACGATCTGTTCGCGCTCTCTTAGGTGCGCGTCGGCTCGCTCTGCCTGTTTCAAAAACCACGCCGCGTGGCGTCGACGGGTGTCGACGTCTTCCCCCGTTTCGTGCAGCTTCTCACCCGCGAATTCCCGGATCGTCTCCAACAACTCAAACCGCAGGACGCCCGGAGGTGACACGGCACGCCGGATCAGACTCTTGTCCACCAGCGAGTGCAGCACGTCGGCGATTTCTGGGCCCCCGCCAACGACGGCGAAGGCTGCTTCCGCCTCGAACCCGCCGCGGAACACGGCGACGCGGCGCAACACCTTTCGCTCGCCCTCATCGAGAAGGTCGTAGCTCCAGCCGATCGTCTGGCGAAGCGATTGGTGCCGCTCCGGCAGGTCCTCCGGACCCCGGGGAAGAGCCTCCAGGCGGCTCTCCATCCTGGACAGCATCTCGTGGGGGCCGAGCACCTTTGAGCGCGACGCGGCCAGTTCGATCGCCAGCGGCAGTCCGTCCAGCCGCGCGCAGACCTCGGCGACGGCGGGCGCGGAGGACTCGTCGAGCTGGAAGTCGGGGTTGACCGACATCGCGCGCTGCACGTAGAGCCGGACGGCGTCGCTGGACGAGACATCCTCGAGCGACGCGGCGGTGGTCGCCGGGAGCTCCATTGGCTGCAGAGGCATCTCCTGCTCGCCGGACAGGTGCAGGGGCTCGCGGGACGTGACCAGCACGGTCACGTCCGGACACGTGGCCAGCAGGTCCCGGACGAACGACGAGGCCTCCATCACCTGCTCGAAGTTGTCCAGGACGACAAGGCGTCGCTTCGTGCGCAGCTCAGACAGCACGGACTCCGCCGCCCCGGCCCCCGGGCTCTCCCGTATCCCCAGTGCCTGGGCGACGGCCCGCGGCACGTCCTCGGCGTTGGTCACCGACGCCAGAGGGACGAACCACACACCGTCGGCGAAGTCGTCGGCCGACTCCGCCGCGACCTGCAACGCCAGCCTGGTCTTGCCCATGCCACCCGGACCGGTGACGGTGAGCAGGCGCAGTCCCGGCCGCAGGACAAACTCGCGCGCACGGGCGAGGTCGGGCTGCCGGCCGGTGAACGGAGTCTGCTGCACGGGAAGGTTGTGCGGCCTGGACTCCAGAGTCTTGAGCGGTGGGAACTCCCTTTGAAGTCCAGGGTGGCAGACCTGGTAGAGCCGCTCGGGCCGCGCGAGGTCCTTGAGCATGTGGGGGCCGAGGTCGCCGAGGGTCACATCCTCCGGGAGATCGTGCCCCGCCAGCGCCCTGGTCGTCTCCGACACGAGGATCTGACCACCGTGGGCTGCCGCGCTCACCCGGGCGGCCTGGTTCACGGCCAGGCTTACGTACTGTCCCGCCACGGGCGAGGCCTCGCCCGTGTGAATGCCGGCACGCACCCGCACCCTCGCGCCCTCGGGCCAGTCGTGCGCCTCCAGTTCGCGCTGAAGGTTCACCGCCGACCGCACGGCGGCTCCGGCGGTCGAGAACACGACGAAAAACGAGTCTCCCTCGGTTCCAAGCTCGATGCCGCCGTGGCGCGCGAACGCGGCTCGAAGGATCTCCCGGTGGGCCTCCTGCAGATCCCGGTAAGCCCCGCCCCGGGCGGCCAGCAGCCGGGTGGATCCCTCGATGTCGGTGAACAGGAAGGTAACGGTGCCGGACGGCAGCGAAACCGCGGACGACCCGTCGCCCCCAGCCGGCGCCTTATACCGCATGCGCACACGCTAGACGAGGTGACGGCCGGAGGCCAAGACCTTCTACGAGGCGGTGTGCAACCGGGTCTGCGCAGCTTCCAGGCCCTTGGAAACCAGAAGCGGCAAAACCTCCAGGGCCGCGTCCATGGACTTCTCGAGGACCGGCCGTTCGTCGGGCGTGAAGGGGCGAAGGACGAACTCGCGCGGCTCAACCCCCACGGGCGGACGGCCGATTCCGATTCTCAGCCTCAGAAAGTCCCTGGACCGCAGGGACGAGGCGATGGACTCAAGACCCCGGTGGCCCCCCGTCCCTCCTCCGGACTTGAGCCTCACGCGTCCGAGGGGCAGGTCCAGCTCGTCGTGGACGACCAGCAGCGACTCCGGCTTCGCGCCGGCCTTGCGCAACAGCCGCGCCACGGGAGGGCCCGACTCGTTCATGAAGGTCGTCGGGATGGCCAGCGCCACGGACTTGCCCTCCAGATGGCAGTCGCCGGAGCGGATCTGCCCCCTGACGCGCCTGAGATCGGCCCCACATCGCGACGCGAGCATTTCCACCAGCACCGCGCCGACGTTGTGCCGTGTCCGCGCGTAGCCCGGTCCGGGATTGCCGAGCCCCGCCACCAGCAGGGACCGGTCGCGGGAGTGCCGGTGAAACACCGCTGGCGCGGCCTAGGCCGCGCCGTCCTCGGCTTCGCCGCCTGCGGTCTCGCCGGCAGCGGCCTCGTCCCCCGCTTCCTCGCCTTCGGCTGCGACCGTCGTGAGAGGCTCCTCGGCACGGGGGGTGACGACCGTCACCAGCGTCTCCTCAGCGTCCGTCAGGATGGTGACACCCTCGGGCGCTTGGATGTCTCCCACCCGCGCGACGTCGCCCAGCTCCAGGGAGGAAACGTCGAACTCGATGGCCTCCGGGATGGAGCGCGGAAGCGCCTCGATCGAAAGCGAACGCGTGTGGAGGTCAAGGACTCCGCCCGTCTTGACCCCCGGCGCATCGCCGACAATCGTGACCTCGACCTCTGTGTGGACGGGCTTGTTCTCCTCGACCCGGTGGAAGTCCACGTGCAGCGCCTCCAGCCGGACGGGGTCGATCGCCACCTCCTTGATGAGCGCGAGGTAGTCGCCGCCGCCGGCGATCTTGAGGGACACCAGAGCATGGGTCCCGTGCGCGTGGAGCAGTCGGATGAAGTCGTACCGGGGCACGGCCAGCTGCTGGGTGTCGATCCCCT
Source organism: Actinomycetota bacterium (assembly GCA_035536535.1). Classification (NCBI taxonomy): domain Bacteria; kingdom Bacillati; phylum Actinomycetota; species Actinomycetota bacterium. The sequence continues at coordinate 19,910 of DATLNZ010000073.1, forward strand.
TGCCGTAGATGATGCCCGGCAGCATGCCCTGCGCCCTGAGCTTGCGGACGCTGCTGCTGCCGGTGCCCTCCCGGGTCTGGACGGACAGGGTCGTGGCCTTCATGGGGTGGGTTCCTTTCGAGATTGCGGGCCAATCAGCGTAGCAAGCGCCGCCGGTCCCGACGAACCGCGTCGGGGGCATCGGATGCCTCCGGCCCCGGTCGTACACTTGCCGCGGTGGGAGGTCGTCCAATGGCAGGACCCGGGTCTTTGGATCCCGTTATGGCGGTTCGAGTCCGCCCCTCCCAGCCATGAGGAGATCACCCGCCCGCAAGCCCCGCGTGGGCGCGATCATCCTGGCCGGTGGCCGGTCGGTCCGGTTCAGGTCGGCGACCCCCAAGGTCCTGCACACGGCCGCAGGCAGGCCGCTGGTGGTCCACGTTCTCGAGACGCTGCGGGAGGTGCACCGGAGGCAGAAGATCAGCCGGGCTTGCCTGGTCGTCCCGCCCGGAGGAGCGGTGGAGTCGGCCCTGGCCGGCATCGGGCTGCCGTTTGACCTCGAGTTCGCCGTCCAGAAGCAGCCGCGCGGGACGGGGGACGCGGCACGGGGCGGGCTCGGCCCCCTGAAGGACTGTGACGAGGTGATCGTGCTGGCGGGCGACGCGCCCCTGGTGCTGGCCGGCAGCATCGGCGGCCTGATCGCCGCGCGTCGGCGCCGCGGAGCCGGGGCGGCGGTCCTGACGGCGCGGCTTGAGGACCCCCGGTCGTACGGCAGGATCGTCCGGCGCGGCGGCCGCATCGAGGCAATCGTGGAGGAGCGCGACGCGACGCCGGAGCAGCGTCAGATCAGCGAGGTCAACGCGTCCTGCTACGCCTTCGCCCGCGACTCGCTGGCCGCGGAGCTCCCGCGGCTTCGTGCATCCAACGTCCAGCGCGAGCTCCTGCTTACGGACGTCATCGGCAGGCTCGCCGCGAAAGGAGGGGTGACATCGCGCGAGGGGGAGCCGGGCGAGGTGCTCGGAGCCAACACCCGCAGGGACTTCGAGTTGGTCACGTCGATCCTGCGCCGGCGCGTGCTCGACTCGCTGATGGACGCCGGCGTCACCGTCGTGGATCCCGCCACCACCTACGTGGACGCCGGCGTGTCCGTCGGTCCGGACAGCGTGCTGCACCCGATGACGTTTTTGGAAGGCGCGACGCGGGTGGGCGCGGCGTGCGAGATCGGACCGGCGGCGCGTCTGGTTGACTGCGACGTCGCCGACGGCGCCCGCATCGCCTTCGCCGTTGCCCGCTCGGCCCGCATCGGCCCACGCGTGGAGGTGGGTCCGTTCGCCAGCCTGAGGCCGGGCACCGTCCTGCACGAGGGCTCCAAGGCCGGGACGTTCGTGGAGATGAAGAACGCCGACGTCGGCGAGGGGGCCAAGGTCCCCCACCTGGCTTACATGGGCGACGTCACCATCGGCCGCGGATCCAACGTGGGAGCGGGGACGATCACTTGCAACTACGACCCCTTCAAGCCGGGTCCGGACGGAAGCACCAAGCACCGCACCGAGATCGGCGAGGACGTCTACATCTCCTCGGACACGATGCTGGTCGCCCCGGTCACGCTCGGGGACGGGTCGCGGACGGGGGCGGGATCGGTGGTCACGCACGACGTACCGCCGGGCGAGCTGGTCTACGGTGTTCCGGCGAGGCCGAGGGCTCCGTCGGAACCGCGCGAGGCCGCAGACAAGAGCAGAAAGTCGGGGCGCCGGAAGAGGGGGTCGTGATGGAGTTGCTGGTTCGCAAGCAGCTTGTCCTGTACTCGGGGTCGTCTCACCCGGAGCTGGCGGAGGACGTCTCGAAGCTGCTGGACGTGAACCTCGGGGACGTAGACATCCACCGCTTCCTCAACGGGGAGATCTACGTGCGGTTCCTGGAGTCTGTCCGGGGGTCCGACGTGTTCGTGATCCAGACCCACGTGACTCCGGTCAACGAGCACATCATGGAGACCCTCGTAATGCTCGATGCGCTGAAGCGCGCTTCGGCGGCCAGGATCACGATCGTGCTGCCCTTCTACCCGTACTCACGGATGGACCAGAAGACGCTGGCGCGGGAGCCCATCTCGGCGAAGCTGATGGCCGACCTGCTCCACACCGCCGGGGCGGACCGCGTCATCTCCACCGACCTGCACGCCGGACAGATCCAGGCGTTCTTCAACTTTCCGTTCGACCACCTGACCACCCGACCGCTGCTGGTGGACTACCTGGCCAAAGAGATCGGCGGCGACATGATGCTGGTTTCCCCGGACGCAGGCCGAGCCAAGCTCGTGGACAAGTTCGCCAACGCTCTTGGGGCCCCGCTGGCGATCCTGCACAAGCGGCGCGACCCGAACAGGCACAACGTGTCGGAGACGCTGGATGTGGTCGGTGACGTCCAGGGGCGCCGTTGCGTGCTCGTGGACGACATCATCGAAACGGCCGGGACGCTGTGCGACGCCGCCCGGGTTCTGGCAGAGCACGGGGCGGCCGAGGTCTACGCGGTCGCGACCCACGCGGTGCTTTCGGGACCGGCCGTCGACCGGCTGCGCAACTCGGTCATCAAAAAGGTGGTCGTGACCAACAGCCTTCCGATTGCGCCCGAGAAGCGGTTTGAGAAGCTCGACGTGGTTTCGATCGCACCGGTCATAGCTGACGCCATACGGGCGGTGTTCGAAGACGAGTCGGTATCCAGCATCTTCGGCGGCGACAACGCCTAGGTCGCCGGCGCTGCGCCGAGTCTGAGCCTCACCCCCCAGGGCACGGGCTGGGCGACCACGACCCGCGAGAACGCTCCGGAGGCCCGGCTCGCGACCTGCCTCGCCTCCGCCTCCGAGGCGGTGACGCCGACGACGGCCGGTCCGCTTCCGGACACGAAGACCACGGGTGCCCCAGCCTCGGACATCGCCGCCACCCCATCCCCGGTATCCGGACAGAGCGAAAGCGCCGCCGCCTCGAGGTCGTTGGTATGCAACAGGCGAGGCTGATCGCCGTGACAAGGGTCTGGTCCGAGGTCGTCCAGCGCTCGGTACACCTCCGGCGTCGAAAGCTGTGACCGGCTGATGCCGAGCACGAACCACCCGTCCGTCGCCGATCCGATCGACCGCACCCGTTCGCCACGACCGGACACGTGGACGAGGCCACCCAGCAGGATCGGCAGGACGTCGGAACCCAGTCCCACCGCCAGCGACTCAAGACGGCCGGGCTCGAGGTCCACCCCCCAGGCGACGCACAGCCCGACCAGGGCAGCGGCGGCGTCGGCGCTGCCGCCTCCCAGACCGGCGGCCACCGGGATCGACTTGTGGAGCCGGATTGAGGTGGGCAGAGGTGCAGCCAAAGTCGCCACCTCCCGCGCCGCCCGAAGGACAAGGTTGTCCTCGTTCGCCAGGGCCTCGAAGTCAGCGGGCTCGACCTGGAGCGACACCTGTGCACCCTCCACCTCGACGCACATATGGCCGGCGTCGGCACAACCGGTCGAGATCCTCAGGGTGTCCAGCAGCGAGATCGTCTGGATGGTGCCGGCGACGTCGTGGTAACCGTCCGGCCGCACGCCACCCACCGACCACCCGATGTTGACCTTGCAGGCCGCGTCCACCATCACCGAGGGCGGAGGCCCCGCACCGAAGCGTGGAGGACGTTCCCGAAAGCGCCTCACTGCCCCATAGCCCGGTACAGCCGAGCGTAGTCGTCCAGATCCAAGACCTCAGGGCGCGACGCGGGAGCGATGGCGGCTTGGCTCAGGGCGGTCTCCACCACAGCGGAGTCGAGGCCCGCCGAAACCAGTGCGTTGCGAATCGTCTTGCGGCGGTGCCCGAAGGCGCGGGAGACGAAGTCCAAAAACGGCTTGTGCGGCCCGACGTCGACCGCAGGCGCGTCCAGGCGCCTGAAGTCCACCAGCACCGACGAGACCTTCGGCGGAGGCATGAACACATGGCGCGACACTTCCGCGGCCACACGTGCCTGTGCGTGGTACGCGAACTTCACGCTTATAGCGCCGTAGGTCCTGGAGCCGGGTGGGGCGGTCCACCTCTCCCCGAGCTCCCTCTGCACCATCACCAGCCCCCCGCGCACGGCGGGTACTTCGTCCAGCACCCGCGCCATGATCGGAGTCGCCACGTTGTAGGGCAGGTTCGAGATCATGCGGCAGTCGCCACCGACGGCGGCCTCCAGGTCGATCCTCAGCGCGTCGCCCACGACCAGGTCCACATTGTCGAACCCGGAGATCACCTCGCGCAGAGCGGGAACGACCGCCTCGTCCACCTCGACCGCCACGACCCGGGCCGCGACGGCGGCCAGCGAAGATGTGAGGGAACCGATGCCGGGACCCACCTCCAGCACCGTGTCGCCATCACGCACACCGGACAACCGCATGATCTTGCGGACCGTGTTGGGGTCCACGAGGAAGTGCTGTCCGAGGCTTCGCCGCGTGTGCAGTCCGTGACGGTCGAGAAGGTCCCGCGCGGTGGTGGCGGTCGGGGGTCCGGACGTCACGACCGCGGCACCGGCAGCCCGAACGCCCGGTGGAAGTTGTGCCACAGCGTCCCGGCCAGCTCGGGGGCCGGGATCCCACGCACGCCGGCCAGAGCCGCCGCCGTCAGCGGGAGCAGTGCGGGCGAGTTGGGCTTTCCCCGGTGGGGGTGCGGCGCGAGGTAGGGAGCGTCGGTCTCGACGAGCAGCAGCTCGTCCGGTACCTCCTGCGCGGCCAGCCGCAGATCGTCGTTGCGCTTGTAGGTGATGTTGCCCGCAAACGAGCACCACCAACCTCGGTCGGCGCACTGCCGCGCGTGAGCCGCGTCGCCCGAGAAGCAGTGCATCACGACGCGGTCCGGCGCCCCCTCGGCCTCCAGGACCTCCAGCACGCGCTGGTGTGCTTCGCGGCAGTGGATGACCAGCGTCCTGTCCGTCTGCTTGGCCAGAGCGATATGCGCCGTGAAGCAGTCCTCCTGCTCGGCCGGCGACCAGCGGTCGCGGTAGAAGTCCAGCCCCGTCTCGCCGACCGCCACGACTCCGCCGGCGAGGGCAAGCCCGGCGAGAACCTCCATGCACCCCGGGGGGTCGGAGAGGAAGTCGTTCAGCTCGTTGGGGTGCACGCCCACACACGCGAACACCTCACCATCCGAAGCGCCTGCCCGCGCCGCGCACTCAGCCGACTCGCGGAGGCCCATCCCGACGTCCACCACCAGGGCCACTCCAGTCTCCGTCGCCCGTCGCACGACCTCGTCCGGCGACCCTTCCACGTGGGCTACGTGACAGTGGGAGTCGGCCAGCGGCGTCTCGGCCGGAAACCCGCCGGACGCCGGCCCGCTCAACCTTCCAGGCGCGGGAACAGGGGGTCGCCTGGACGCACCCGGGCTCCCGCGAGAGGGGGCGCGTCCAGCCGGGGAGGCCCCTCCAGCCCGAGACGCGACCACAGCTCGGACATGGCGCCCGGCATGGCCGGGCACAAGAGCGCCGCCACCGTCTTGAGTGACTCCGCCGCGGTGTTCAGCACCGAACCGACCAACGGCAGGCTGGACTCGTCCCGCGCGAGCTTCCACGGCTCCCTTTCGACCAGGTAGCGGTTGGCGTGACGGATCACCTCCCAGACCGACCCGATCGCTTCGTTGATCCTGTACTGGCCGACCAGGGCATCGGCGGACGGGCCCGCCGCACCGGCCCGGTCCAGCAGATCCTGCTCCGGCGGCTGGACCTCTCCGGGCTCCGGTACCACGCCGCCGAAGTATCGGTCGACCATCGCCACCGTGCGGCTGGCGAGGTTGCCGAGGTCGTTGGCGAGGTCGGCGGTGTAGCGCGCACCCATGTCCTCGATCGAGAAGTTGCTGTCGTCGCCGAACGACGTCGCGCGGAGGAAGTGGTATCGGTAGGCGTCGACGCCGAACTGGTCGATGAGCTCCAGCGGCGAGATCTGGGCGATCGAGCGACCGGACTTCGCGATCTTCTCTCCTCCGGCGAGCAGCCAGCCGTGCGCGAACACCGTCTTCGGCAAAGGGAGCCCGACGGACATCAGCATTGCCGGCCAGACGATGGCGTGGTGCCAGATGATCTCCTTGCCCATCATGTGGACGTCCGCGGGCCAGATCCTTTTGAAGCGTTCGTCGTCGGTCCCGTAGCCGATCGCAGTGATGTAGTTCTGCAGAGCCTCAATCCACACGTAGATCACGTGCTTGTCGTCCCAGGGCACCGGGATTCCCCACTTCAGCGTCGGACGCGAGATCGGGATGTCCCGCAGCCCCTGGCGGATGCGTCCCAGGACCTCGTTGCGGGTCCGCTCCGGCTGAGCGAAGCCCGGGTTGGACTCGTAGTGGTCCAGCAGCCTGTCGGTGTAGGCGGACAGACGGAAGAAATAGTTGTCCTCGGCAAGCGTTTCGACCGGTGTCTTGTGGATCGGGCACACCCCGCCCTCGGCCTCCGTGTCGGTCTTGAACTCCTCGCAGCGCACGCAGTACAGGCCCTCGTAGGAGCCGAGGTAGACGTCGCCGGTCTCGTGCAGAGCCGTCATGAACCTGCCCACCGGACCGATGTGGCGCGGCTCGGTAGTTCGGATGTAGTCGTCGTGGGAGATCTCCAGGCGCTCCCACAGCTGCTTCCAGTGGACGACGACCTGGTCCACCCACTCACGCGGCGTCAGCCCCCGCTCCTCGGCCGCCTTCGCGTTCTTGGCACCGTGCTCGTCGGTGCCGGTCAGGAAGTGGACGCGGCGTCCGTGGAGTCGGTGCCAGCGCGCCAGGAAGTCGCACGCGACCGTCGTGTACGCGTGCCCCAGATGGGGAACGTCGTTGACGTAGTAGATGGGCGTGGTGACGTACCAGGTGTCTTTGGTCACTGTGCGTCCTCGTCGCGCAGCCGCAGGACCCGATGGTACAGCGCGCGCCTGGGCACCCCCGTCCGCTCGGACGTCTGCCGGGCCGCGTCGCTGAGGCTGGTCCCCGACCTGTGCATCTCGAGAGCCGACGCGGCCGCCGACTCGAGGTCCGGCTCAGCGGGAGCAGCCCCCGAGACGATCACCACGATCTCGCCACGGGCGGGGTCCAGTCGCAGCGACTCCAGGACCTCCGACAGCAAGCCCCGCCGCACCTCCTCGTGGACCTTGGTGAGCTCACGACACAGAGCACACCGGCGGTCGCCCAGAGACAGCAGCATGTCGGCGACGGATGCCTCGACGCGATGCGGCGACTCAAAGAACACCAGCGTCCGGACATCAGCCGCCAGCGATTCGAGCCGCCGGCGCCGCTCGCCCTGACGCCGGGGCAGGAATCCCTCGAACGCAAACGACTCGATCGGCAGCCCGGAGACGACCAGTGCCGCGAGAAGCGCAGACGCGCCGGGGACCGGTTCCACCGGGATCCCCTGGTCGATGCAGGCCCTGGTGAGCCTCAGACCGGGGTCGAACAGCGTCGGGGTCCCGGCCTCCGAGACCAGGGCCACGCTTTCGCCCTCCTTCATCCGTCCGAGCAGTTCGGGGGTCCGGGAGTCGGAGTTGTGCTCGGTGTAGGACACCAGTTTCGCTTCGACGCCGTGATGGACAAGCAGCCTCCGGGTTGTTCTCGTGTCCTCCGCGGCGATGACATCAACCGACGACAGCACGGTCAACGCCCTGAGGGTGATGTCGGCGAGGTTGCCAATCGGCGTCGCCACCACGTAGAGCCGGCCGGAGTTCTGGGTGCTCACCCGCTTTCCTCGACGAGGTCCAGCCGGCAGCCTTCCACGACGGCGGCCGCCGATGCGGATCCGGCAGGCGCCTCGATGCAGCACCTGGCCTGTCGGTAGGTCCGGGACAACCGCCAGGGCGGCAGGGTGTGGACCGCGACGACCCGCAGCTGAGCGTCGCAGAACACCGCGTCGATGACGTAGCGCATACCGAACGTGTGGACCTGTGAGCACGGATGCAGCAGCAGGGCCTCGCCGGGCCGAAGGACGGGCCGCCACAGCAAACCCCTCATACGCCGGAGCGGCGTGGCGGCAACGGTCAGCCGGGCGGCGAGCACACCGCCGGGCGCGTGCAGCGACCACCGGCCGTGCAGGGCGCGCGTAACTGCTTCCACGCTTGCGATGGTAGGTCCAGGAGGAGGCTCTTGCGCCGGGGTCTCGAGCCCACCGGAGGCGTCAGGAAGCCGCGGCGCCCCCCGGCCGGGCGGCGCGCAGCACTCGCGTGGACCCGGACTCCTCCTTGGACTTCCTCCTGGCCTCCATCAGCCGGATCCCCGCCCAGACGGCGACCGCGGCGATTCCGAGCGCAACCGCCTGCGGTGGAATCACGTTCACGACGACGGGAGCCGGGGGAGGAGCCTGGGTTTGCGAGACGGCCTCGTCGACCTTCTTCTTCGTCCGTTTCCGGCGAATCGCCATCCACAAAACAGACCCGCTGGCGCCGCCGCCCAGCAGCATCCCGACGGCCTTTTTGCCGACCTTGGCCACCGCCGGAACGCGGTTCTCGAGCTCGTCGAGCTTTTCGTCCAGGCCCGTCCTCAGGTCCTCGATCTCCTTCAGCGTTTGAGATGCCCGCGAGCCCATCTCACGTCCTCCTTGATCGACTCCACCGAGGTACCCACACCGCCGGACTTCTCCTTCAGGGCCCTGGCTCCCAGAACGACACCCAGGGCGGTCAGGGCCAGCATGATCAAGCCTACGATCAGAAAACCCAGCGCTGTGCCCACCGGCAGCCACACCGCGAGTGCCACGGCGAGGAACAGCAGGCCGGGAAAGGCGGCGAGAACCCCCGCGGCGATCAGCCCCGCTCCCTTCAACTTCGATGAGAGCGAGTCCACCAGCTCGACACGCGCGAGCTCCATTTCCTTTCGGACGAGCATCCGCAGGTCGTCCGCGACGTCGCGAATGAGCTCCCCGGTCGATCTGGTCGAGACCTCCGCCATCTTCACCTCGCTGTAGTCGGCGACGTCGAGCAGGATACTCGTGTGATGCGCAGCCCGGAGCGACCTCCAACCCGATGAAGCTCACAGACGTGGGCACTCCGGCGCTGTGTGTGGACGTGGACGTCCTCGATCGGAACCTGAGGGTGATGGCGTCGTTCTTCGAGGCGCGGCCCGCGTCGCTGCGCCCTCACGTCAAGGCGCACAAGACCCCGGCCATAGCCAAGCTCCAGGCGGCCGCGGGCTGCGAGGGCTTCACCTGTGCCACCGTCTGGGAGGCCGAGGTCATGGCGGCCAGGGGGTTCGGCGACCTGCTCATCGCCAACGAGATCCTCGACCCCACCAAGCGCGAGCGCCTGCGCCGGCTGAGCGACTCCGCGCTCGTCACCGTGGCCATCGACTCCCGCGAGGCCCTGGACCTCGTGCGCGACCTTCCCATCGCCGCTCTGGTCGACGTCAACGTCGGGCTGCCGAGATGCGGGGTGGACCGTGCCGGAGCGCTGGAGCTGGCTCTGGCCATCAGCGAAACAGAAGTCAACTTCAGAGGAGTGATGGGCTACGAGGGTCACGCCATGGCCATCGCCGACCGGGAGCTGCGCGACAAGACCGCGCGGGAGGCGGTGGAAGTCCTGGTGTCGGTCGCCGCGGAGCTGTCCGCCGAGGGCCTGGACGTGTCGGTGGTGAGCGCAGGGGGCACCGGGACTTACGACACGACGGGGACGGCCCCCGGGGTGACCGAGGTGCAGGCCGGCAGCTATGCGCTGATGGACACGACGTACTCCGGTTACGGCCTGCCGTTCGAGGAGGCGCTCGGGGTCCTGTGCACGGTCCTCAGCGTCCAGGGACCGATCGCCGTGCTGGACGGCGGGCTCAAAGCGCTCGCGGTGGACCATGGCAGCCCTCAGCTTCACGAGGGGACGCCGGCGAATGTGCTTTTTCTGTCCGACGAGCACACCACGCTGGCGACCGGAGAGGGATTCAGCTCCCGTCCTGGGGACAGGATGTGGCTGCGTCCCTCGCACGTCGACCCCACGGTCAACCTGCACGACGTCATCTACGCGTTTCGCGACACGGACGTGGTCGACGTGTGGCCGGTCGAGGCGCGCGGATACGGGGTGGCCAAGCGGGCAGAACGGCCGTGACGGCCTGGAGCGGAGAGTTGCGGTTCGCCAACCACCTGGCGGACGTCGCCGACTCGATTGCCATGAGGTTTTTCCGGATGAACCCCGGGGTGCGCATGAAGCAGGACGGCAGTCCCGTCACCGAGGCGGACGAAGCCGTCGAGAAGGCGCTTCGGCAGGAGATCCTTGCCTCCTTTCCACGGGACGCGGTCGTGGGCGAGGAGGAGGGGGCGGCCGCTGGGACGTCCGGGCGTCGCTGGATCCTGGACCCGATCGACGGGACGAAAAACTACTCGTTCGGGATCCCGGTCTGGGCGACGCTCATCGCGCTCGAGGAGCGGGGCGAGGTCGTAGCTGGGGTGGTCAGCGCTCCAGCGATCGCCGAGCGCTACGAGGCCGCAAGAGGCTCGGGGGCCCGTCGCAACGGTGAGACGCTGTCCGTGTCGGGCGTCTCCAGCCTGCCGGAGGCGAGGGTCTCCTACGGCTCGTTCAGCAGCTTCGAGAAGCACGGCAGGGGCGAAGGCTTTCTGCGGCTGATCCGGACTGCTCGATGGAGCCGCGGGTTCGGCGACTTCTGGGGCCACATGCTCGTCGCGGGGGGGCATGTGGACGTGATGGCAGAGCCTCAGGTCAACGTGTGGGACCTGGCCCCCCTGCTTGTGATCGTCGAGGAGGCGGGGGGAAGGTTCACCGACCTGTCCGGGGCCAGGCGGCCGGACGGGGGCTCAGCGCTCAGCACCAACGGGCTGCTCCACGAAGCGGCCCTCGAGTCGCTGGGGCTGAATGTCATGGAGCCGTAACATCGGCGACCCGTGACCGATATGTCCCGGGGGCATGGTTATCGCAATGGCAGGCTCACCAGTCCCTGAAGGCGCCTCGATCACGTCCGTTTCCGGCGCCACGCCCGTCGGACAGTGCGACTTCTGCCACGGCGACATCGTGGTCCCCAGGGAAGTGCTCGTTTGGGTGGACGACCACAGCTACCACCGAGGCTGCTACCAGGCCCACCTCGCACGCAGCGCCGTCGACGAGGGCATTCGCCCAGCCATCTGATCAGGCCGCGGGACCGAGTCCCGAGTAGTCGCTGCGAGAAACCGGCTCCTGACGCAGCGCACCGTCCTGCGCGACGACGTCGGCCGGCACCCCGTCGATCATGAACCTCACCCGCTCGATGCTGGCGAGGTCGGTCAACGTGAAAACCACCTGAGCCAGACGCAGGACGAGCACCCCCTGCTCGGCCCCCAGCTCGAACTCGCGGGACAGGTCCACGGTCGCCACGGGACCGGACAGCTGGACCCCGAGCAGGCCGGTCCCCTGGGGAATCACGGTCCTGAGGCCGACCGCCGCCTCGTCCGGGTGGGGGCCGGCCAGCAGGGCGGTCATGGCGGCCTCGCTAGGCCTCGAGGGAGCTTCGACCCGGCGCCCGACGGACTCCACAGCCGCACCCCTCGCGAAGAACACGCGAACGTCGTCGGCCGGTGGCTCGATCCGCACCGGGGTGGGTGAGGCGTACAGGTCACGCGGCAGGTCCTCGATGACCTTGACGCCCGACGGCGCGCCGCAGCCGGCGGCCAGGCACAGGATGGCGCCAAGGCCGGTTAGCCGGAGTCCGTAGGCCCGGATCATGGCTGTCCGGTTGCGGCCGGGACCGCGTCGCCCATCGGGAGCCTGACCGTAAACTTCGTGCCGGTCTCCTTGGACGACTCCACGTCCAGCTCGGCCCCCAGCACGTGGGCGTTCTCCCTGGCGATCGCGAGCCCGAGGCCCGCGCCCGCTAGTCCCCCGCGACGGCGCGAGGCGTCGGCACGCCAGAAGCGCTCGAAGATGCGCGGCACGTGCTCCGGCGGGATGCCCGGCCCCCGGTCGGCCACCTCCAGCGACACCCATCCGACCGAGCGCCGGACGGCGATCTCGATGTCCCGCGCCTCTCCATGGACCACCGCGTTCTCCACGAGGTTGCCGACCACCCGCTCCAGCCTCGCCTTGTCGGTACGGACCACGCAGCGGTCATCAGGGGCCGTCACGTAGACCGGACGTCCGGGTGCGCGCCTGCGGGCCACCTCGACGGCGAACGCACCGAGGTCGACGTCCTCCGCGGCCGGCTGGACTCCACCGGCCTCCATCCGTGAGAGCTCCAGCAGGTCGTCCACGAGCCTCTGCAGGGAACGCACCTCCTCGGCGGCCAGCCCGACCACCGGGCGCAATCGCGACGGAAGGGCGTCGGCGTGGTCGGCCAGGAAGTCCACGGATGTTTTGAGCGCGGTGAGCGGGGTCCGCAGCTCGTGGGAGGCATCGGAGACGAATTGCCTTTCACGCAGGATCCGCTCTCGCAGAGCCGAGGCCATCGAGTTGAAAGAGGAAGCCAGCACCCCAAGTTCGTCGCGCCCTGTCACCTCGAGGCGGGTGTCGAGCAGCCCTTTGGACACCTGCTGCGCGGCCTCACTGGCCCGGCGCAGCGGCTCTATCGTCCGTCGGGCCAGACGCAGGCCGACCAGCGCCGCGACCAGGACGGCCCCCGCCACCACGGCGAACAGGATCTGGGCGAGCAGGCCCAGCGTCGCATCCAGGTCGTCGATCGGATAAACGAGGTACGCGTGCAGGTTCGACGAGGGAATGGGCGAGCCGAACGCCAGACGGCGCGGGTCGGAGTCCAGGATTGTGTACCCGACCTGCCCGCGCTCCACAACTCGAATCAGTTCCGACGGTATGGCCTCCGGGGTCAGCGACACCGACGCGACCACGGGACTGCGTCCGTCCGTGACGAGCACGTCGGCGTTTGACCGTGCGCGCAGCGATTCCACGAGCTGGTCCAGCGGATGGTCCGGACGCGCGAGGTACTCCCTTGCGTAGCGAAGGCTGTTGTAGCTGGACCCGACCACGGCGTCGGTGCGCTGCCGCGTCATGTAGGTGCGGGCCAGCGCGTACGTGGAACCGGCGACAAACGCCGACACGACCAGGGCCCCGACGAAGAAGGCAGCCGCAATCCGCAGCCTCAGTGTCACGGCGGGCCCTCGGCCCCCCTGGACTGTGCCTCCGACAGTTTGTAGCCCATGCCACGAACGGTCTGGACCAGGACCGGGTGGGCCGGGTCGTCCTCCACCTTCGACCTCAGGCGCCGTATGTGCACGTCCACCAGCCGGGCGTCGCCGAAGTAGTCGTAACCCCACACCTCCTCGAGCAGAAGCTCCCGGCTGAACACCCGCGACGGCCTCGACGCCAGCGTGCACAGAAGCCTGAACTCCGTGCGCGTCAGCGGCAGCGAGGCCCCGTTCTTGAGGACCACGCCTTCGTCCGGACGGATCTCCAGGGGGCCGAGGTGAAGGATCCTCTCCGCCCCCTCCCTGGACCGGGCCCGACGCAGCAGCGACCGCAGCCGGGCCACCAGCACGCGCATCTCGAAAGGCTTTGTGACGTAGTCGTCCGCTCCGGACTCCAGGCCCACCACGACGTCGATCGTGTCGGTCTTCGCGGTCAGCAGGACGATCGGGACGCTGGAGGACTTTCGGATCTCGCGGCACAGCTCGAACCCGTCCCGTCCGGGGAGCATGACGTCCAGCACGAGCAGGTCCGGACGGTTCACCCGCATCGATTGCAGGGCCTGCTCGGCGTCCCCCGCGGTATCGACCCGGTAGCCCTCCTCCTCCAGCGCAACACGCATGATCTCGATGATTCGCTCGTCATCGTCGACGACAAGAAGGCGGGGGCCGGTGGTCATGGGACAAGTGTCCCGCAGGCGGCGTGTTCCCGGAGTGCGATGCTCTAGCCGTCTCCGCCGCCGGCGGTGACCATGAGGAGGAGGCATGATCCGCGTGCGCTCACTCGGGATTCGCAACGGAACCGCCGGAGACCTGGCAGCGGTCAACGAGATCTACAACCACTACGTGCTCACGTCCCACTGCACGTTCGACGTGGAGCCCGTGGGCATCGACACGCGCCACGAGTGGTTCGGTACCTTCGAAGTCCGCGGGAGATATCGCTTTCTGGTGGCAGAGTCCGGGGGCCGGGTTGTGGGGTGGGCCACCAGCAGCCCGTATCGTCCGCGCAGGGCCTACGAGACGTCCGTCGAGACGACCGTGTACGTGGCTCAGCAGGCAACCAGGGGCGGCATCGCGACCAGCCTTTACTCCGCGTTGATGGACCTTGTGGCAGGTGAGGACGTCCATCGCGCCTACGGCGTCATCGCCCTGCCGAACGAGCCATCCGTGCGGCTGCACGAACGGCTCGGCTTCCGGCTGTCGGGCCTGTTCAGCGAGCAGGGCCGGAAGTTCGGACGCTGGTGGGACGTCGCCTGGTACGAGAAGAAGTTCGATGATTGAGGATCTGGACGACACCTGCGTAGAGCTCGAGGCGCTGTCGCCTGAACTGGTCGGGTCGCTACTGGAACTCATGGAGCTGGCCTATGGCCTGCGCTTCTCCCCCCATGACTGGGACAACGCGAGCGGGGGTCGCCACTTCATCGTCTTCCGGGGAGGCGCACCCGTGGCGCACGCATCCGTGGTCCCCCGCCCCCTGTCGACCCCCGAGCTCGAGCTGGCGACCGGGTTCGTCGAAGCGGTGGCCACCCGCCCGGACCTGCAGGGCAGGGGACTGGGGACGGAGGTCATGCACGCGGCACAACGTCACATCCACTCGACATATGAGCTCGGCGGGCTGTCGACGGGGTCCGGCCCGTTCTACGAGCGGCTGGGGTGGGAGCAGTGGCAGGGACCGACCTACGCCAGGACGCCGCAGGGATGGCTTCGGACTGAGGAGGACGACTACGGCCTCTACATCCTTCGGACGCCGTCCACCCCCGACTTGGACCTGACGCGGCCGATCAGCTGCGACTGGCGGGTGGGCGACGTCTGGTAGGGGACCGCGGAGCCTACGGCTACTCGGGCAGCTCCAGCGAACCGTCCCTGCCGATCGTGAAGGCCGGGTTGTGGGCGACCTCCCACGCGTAGCCATCGGGGTCGGCGAAGTAACCCGAGAATCCACCCCAGTCGGTTGCAGCGGCCTGCTTAACGATCCGGCCCCCGGCCTGGACCGCCTCGTCCAGCGCCCGTGTCACGTCGTCCGGCGACTCGACGTTGATGGCCAGGGTGATACCGGTGAACGCCGGCCGGGGAACGGGCGCCGGGAGGGTGGCGTCCTCCGCCAGCGAGTCGTACGGGAACAGGCCCAGGACCGAGTCGGCGGTGATGAACCACGCGATATGCGGGTTGGAGGCCGAGGACCGTTTCCACCCGAGGTCCTCGTAGAAGCGGGAGGACCGCTCCACGTCCTCGACTCCAAGGGTCACGATGCTGATCCGCGCCGGCACGGCCATGTGCACCTCCTTGTCGGGTCGCAGGATAACGTCTCGCCGCCAGGGCCCCCGGCCGGATGTAACGGAAGGCAGGCAGCCGCGTCTGTAAAGGTCATGGTGCAACTTCTCAGGGCGCAGTCACGCGCGGACACTCCCGACGAGATCCTCGCGCAGGGCGCCGCCGACGACAACCACGCCTTTACAGAGCTGTATCGCCGCTACCTCGGCCCCGTCCACCGTTACATGCGGTACCAGGCCCCCCACGAGGAGGCCGAGGACCTGACGGCGCAGGTGTTCATGCAGGCGTACAGGGGCGCGTCCCAGTTCCGGGGCGAGGGCGCCTCTTACCGCGCCTGGCTGTTCCGCATCGCCCACAACACCTTGGCGACGTACCGCCGCGTGAGTCGGCGGACCCCAATTCCCCTGTCCGAGATCCCGGACCAGCTGGACGACGCGCCCGACCCCGCAGCCGGAGCCGCCGACCGCGAGCTCCGCCTCATCGTCAGGTCGATCGTCGACGAGCTCCCCGCGGCGGACCGCGAGCTCATCGAGCTGCGCTACGTCGAAGGCCTGGCTCCCCAGGAGATCGCGCACGTGACGGGCGCCTCGGACGGAGCGATAAGAGTCCGGATCCACAGGCTCCTTAAGAGACTCCGGCCTCGGCTGGTCGAACGGGGGGTGCGCCTGTGAACGATGTAGAGCTTCTGTTGGTAAGGGCGCTTCCGAGGCCCGAGCCCGGCCCGGACCTGGCCGCGAGGCTGCTGGACCGGATCCTGTCATCGCAGGAAGATCCCCACGAACTGCCCCACAACCGGCGCCTGTACTTCGTCGGAGGCGCCTTTGCGGGGGCCGCCGCGCTGGCGGCAGTCATCGGAGTGCGCCTTACCCGGTCCAGGCGCTCCGGCAGGGCAGCCTGACGGTGCGGGCGGTTCTTTTCCCCGGACAGGGGGCCCAGCACGCAGGGATGGGTTCGGGCCTGCGGGATCGCCATCCGGACGCCTTCGTTGAGGCCTCCACCGTGGTCGGCTTCGACATTGCGGCCTTGTGCGACTCAGGCCGTTGCGAGTCCGCGACCCTGGACTGCACACGCTGGGCCCAGCCGGCGATCGTGCTCGTCAGTGCGCTGTCCGCCCTGGACCACGGCGACGCCTTCTGCGCCGCCGCAGGCCACAGCGTCGGCGAATACTCGGCTCTCGTCCATGTGGGCAGCCTGACCCTGCGCGACGCGCTCTGGCTGGTCCTTCAAAGGTCCGACGCTATGGAGCGGGCGACGGCCGAGTGCCCGGGTCGCATGGCTTCGGTGCTCGGGCTCGACCGGCAACTGGTTTGGTCGATTTGCTCCAGGACGGGGGCATCGATAGCCGCCGAAAACGCCCCGGGACACGTGGTGGTGACCGGTCCGAACGCTTCCGTGGAGGAAGTGACGAGGCTCTCTGCTGAGGCCGGGGCCAAGGTCCGGATGCTGAAGGTGTCGGGTCCCTTCCATTCGTCCGCAATGAGATTGGCCGTGCCAAGCCTGACGCGAGCGCTGGACGCAGTGGACATCAAGCGTCCGCGACTGCCGTTCTGGTCATCGACGCGGGCCCGGGTCCTCGACGACCCTTCCGCCATCAGGGCTTCTCTGATCGATCAGCTGACGGAGCCGGTCGAGTGGGCCGCGACCATTCGAGGCATGCGGAACTCGGGGGTGGCCGACTTCCACGACGCAGGGCCCGGCAACGTGCTGGCGGGGCTCGTCAAGCGCATCTTGCGGGAGGAGGTGCGGGATGGAGCTCCTGTCGCGGGAGGCACCCGCTGACATAGGCGCAGCTGCGTCCTCGCAGGACGCGCTGGCCGACACGCACCACCGGATCGTCGTTTCCCCGGCCTTCGGAAAGTTCGTGCACGCGGCTCCGATGACGTTCACAGCTGAGGGCGAATGGGTGTCGGCGGGACAGGTTCTCGGGACTCTGGAGACGGGCGACGGAACGATCGACGTCCCCTCGCCCTGCGACGGCTGGCTCGTGGACTACCTGGTCCTGGATGGGCAGCGCGTTCGTCCGGGGACGGCGTTGTGTCACGTGGAGGCCGAGTGACCGGCGCAACCGTCCTCGGATGCGGCATGGCGGTTCCGAGCCGGCGGGTCCCGAACTGCGAGCTCGAGGCGACCCTGGACACCGACGACGCCTGGATCAGACGCCGCACCGGCATCCAGGAGAGAAGGGTCGCCGCCCCGAACGAGGCGACCTCGACGTTCGCCGTTGCCGCCGCGAAGGAGGCTCTGGACGACGCAGGCGTCGAGGCTGGAGAGGTCGATCTGGTAATGGTCGCGACGTGTACCCCCGACTACCCGATGCCGGGGTCCGCTCCCATCGTGCAGCACGAGCTCGGTGCGACGTCTGCCGGAGCGGTGGACGTGAACGCCGGGTGCACCGGCTTCGTGTCCGCGCTTGCGCTGGCTGCGGCAACGGTTGACTCCGGCCAAGCGAGAACGGTCGTCGTCTGCGGCGCGGAGACGATGAGCAGGGTGATGGACTGGTCCGACAGGCGAACCGCCGTGCTTTTCGGCGACGGCGCCGGAGCGGTCGTGGTCGGCCGTGGATCAGGCGGCATCGGTCCGTTCGTCCAGGGCTCCGACGGAGCCAAGGCCGACTGGCTGCTGATTCCGGCGGGAGGCTCGAGGCGGCCCGCGGACGCCGAGTCCGTCGAGGAGCATGCCCACACGGTCCAGATGCGCGGACAGGACGTTTACCGCCACGCGATCGACCGAATGGCGGAGGCCGCCACCGCCGTGTCCGACCCCCGCGACGTCGACCTGCTCGTGGCGCACCAAGCCAACGGCCGGATCATCGAAGCGCTCGGTGAGCGGCTGGGGCTGGAGCCGGAGCAGGTCGTGTGCAACATTGCCCGCTACGGCAACACCTCCGCCGCGTCCATCCCGATCGCCCTTGCGGAAGCCGCGCGTAGCGGCCGTTTGCGGCGCGGGATGCGTGTTCTCCTCGTGGCCTTTGGGTCCGGTTTCCTGTGGTCCGCCGGAGTGGTCCGATGGTGACCGGCGTCGCTTTGGTCACCGGCGCGTCGCGAGGCATCGGGCGCGCCGTGGCGCTGCGTCTCGCAGACCAAGGAAGGACCGTGGCGGTCAACTACCGCAGCGACGAGGCGGGGGCCAAGGAGACGTGCAGGCTCATCGAGGTCGCGGGCGGCACGGCCATCACGGCCGCCGGCGACGTCGGCACCATCACCGGCGTCGACGAGATGTTCGCGGCCGCCGAGCAGGCCGGGCCGGTGGAGGTCCTGGTCAACAACGCGGGCACGCGCCGAGACGGCCTCGCGGTGCTGATGAAGCCGGACGCGTGGAGCGACGTGATCCGAACAAACCTCGACGGCCCGTTCCACGCCACCCGCCGCGCCCTGCGCGGGATGTTGTCGAAGCGCTGGGGGCGCATCGTCAACATCTCGTCGGTGGCGGGGCTGCGGGGCAGTCCCGGCCAGGCCAACTACTCTGCCGCCAAGGCGGGTCTGATCGGGATGACGAGGACGCTGGCCCGAGAGCTGGGGGCCAAGGGGATCACGGTCAACGCCGTGGCACCCGGACTCGTCCTGACCGCGTTGACCGAGGAGCTTCCGGCGGACCGGGTCGCGGCTATGACGGCGCAGTCGCCCATCGGGCGACTGGTGACCCCCGAGGAAGTGGCCGCCGCGACTGCGTTCCTCACGTCGGAGGAGGCGGCGGCGATCACTGGACAGGTGCTGTGTGTGGACGGCGGAATGACCGCCTAGGAAAAGGAGAGACAGGACATGGAGCAAGAAGTAATGGTGAAGCTGACCGAGCTGCTCGCGCAGTTCCAGGTCGAGCCCGGCCAGGTCTCCGGGGACGCCACTTTCGAGGCACTCGGACTGGACTCTCTTGATGTCGTCGAGCTGTCCGTGAAGATCGAGGACGCGTACGGAATCGACATCGAGGAGTCCGACCTCAAGGACGTTCAGACGGTCGGCGACGCGGTCCGCGTCGTGGTCGGCAAGGCCGGCGCGCGCGCATGAGGCGCGTTGTCGTCACCGGCCTCGGTGTGGTGGGTCCTCTGGGCACCGGGGTGGAAGCCACCTGGCAGGCCCTGCTCGAGGGACGCTCGGGGGCCGGACCCATCACGCGCTTCGACACTGAAGGCTTCGGAGTCCGGATCGCCGCGGAAGCGTCGGACTTCGACCCCGGCGCGTTCATGGACGCTCGGGAAATCCGCAGGTCCGACCGCTTCTGCCAGCTGGCGGTCGCCGCGGCGCAGCTGGCGGTCGACGACGCGGGCTGGAACGGGTCCGTGCCCTTCGACCGCGACAGGGTGGGCGTCGTCGTCGGGTCCGGAGTCGGGGGCCTGGAGACGATGGAGCAGCAGCACGATGTCCTGCGCGACCGCGGCCCTTCCAAGGTCAGCCCCTTCGTCATCCCGCTGCTGATGATCAACGGGGCTCCCGGCGCGATAGCCATGCGTCTGGGCCTGACGGGCCCCAACTACGCCCCCGTCTCGGCCTGTGCGACCGGGGCCCACTCTCTCGGAGAGGCGGCCAGGATGGTCCGGGACGGCTCGGCGGATGCGGTCCTCGCGGGGGGAGCCGAATCCGCGATCACCCCCTTGTCCATAGCCGCGTTCTCCGCAATGGGTGCCCTGTCCAGGCGAAACGACGAGCCCGCCGCTGCCTCACGTCCGTTCGACTCCGACCGTGACGGCTTCGTCATGGCAGAGGGCGCAGGCGTGCTCGTGCTCGAGTCCTATGAGGCCGCCGAGCGTCGTGGGGCCAACATCCTGGCGGAGCTCGCCGGATATGGGGCCTCCTGCGACGCGTTCCACCTGACCCAGCCCGACCCCAATGGGACGGGCGCCGTCGCGGCGATGAAGATGGCGCTGGAGGACGCGAAGCTGAACCCGGGTGACGTCGGTTACGTCAACGCGCACGGGACGTCGACTCCTTTCAACGACAGGGTCGAGACGTCGGCCATCAAGGCCGTGTTCGCGGAGGCCCCTCCTGTCTCCTCGACCAAGTCGTCCACCGGCCACCTGCTGGCTGCGGCCGGAGCAGTGGAGGCCGCGTTCAGCGTCATGGCCCTGCGCACCCAGACGCTGCCCCCGACCATCAACTACTCGACCCCCGATGCCGACTGCGACTTGGACTACGTGCCGAACACGCCGCGGAGCAGCCGGGTCGACGCGGTCATCTCCAACTCCTTCGGCTTCGGCGGACACAACGCCTGCCTCGCCTTCCGGGCGGTGCCGTGAAGACGGCCTTCGTCACCGGCGCATCGCGCGGGATAGGCAAAGCCATCGCCCTGCAGCTCGCACGCGACGGCTACTGCATCGCGGCCGGGTTCTTCCGCAACCGGACGGCGGCCGCTGACGTATGCCGGCAGATCGAGGACGAGGGCGTGAAGGCCGTGGCCGTGAAGGTCCACACCGGCGACCCCGCCTCCTTGACGCGGGCGTTCGCCGAGCTGGAGGAAACGTTCGGGAGCCTGGACGTGTTCGTCTCCAACGCCGCGTCGGGAGTCCTGAAGCCGCTCATGGACGTCGACGAGCGCGGATGGTCCTGGACCATGGACGTGAACGCCCGCGCGTTTCTGTTCGGCTGCCAGAGGGCAGCGCGGCTTATGCCGCAGGGCGGGAGCATCGTCGCCCTGACGTCGGCGGGGTCGGTGCGTGTCCTGCCGGCCTACGGCGCGGTAGGTGCGTCCAAAGCGGCTCTGGAGAGCCTCGTCCGGTACATGGCCGTCGAG